>SLKH01000079.1 GCA_007134665.1 Balneolaceae bacterium | reverse complement strand
GGCATCCATGAGGCCGTCGCAAAGTAACTGGTTTTCATTGTTTTCACTGAGATCTGTAAATGGTAGCACCACAAGCTGGTGTTTGGCCGGCAGCGTTTCCCCGCTTAGAAATGACAGGTTCGCTGTCCTTGAAAGGATCAGGATCAAAAGAATCAAAACAACAGATAATGATGCATACTGTTTTATAGTCAAGTGGCTGAAAACCCGGTTCAACGAAGATGATTGCCTTTTTGATGGTTTCAGATACTCTGGTGAAATATTCCCGGTGAAAGATTCCAGTTCCTGAAGAATTTCTGCTGCACCGTCGTATCGCATCTCCGGATTTTTTTCAAGACACCTCATGACAATGGTGTTCAAAGTCTCAGGAATATCCGGGCGCACAGTACCGGTTGGGACCGGGTCTTCATTCAGCAGTTTATAACCGATTACCTGTTCATACTCACCTTCGAAAGGGTGGCGGCCGGTGATCATTTCATAAAGAATGATACCAAAAGAGAACAGGTCGCTTCTTGCATCCACATCTTCACCGCGTATCTGTTCCGGCGACATATACAAAAGGGTACCGGGGTTCATTCCTTCTGTAGTCATTCCGGGTTCGTCAGTTTGTTTTGCAATACCAAAATCGACCAGTTTCAGATGCCCGTCATTTGAAAAAACGATATTGCCCGGTTTGATATCACGGTGTACAACGCCTGCCGAATGTGACCGGTCAAGCCCGTTAAGGATCTGTTTACTAATCGATATTATCTGATCGATTGGCAAGGGAGCTTCCTGAAGTACCTCGGCCAGTGTTTTTCCATCATAGTAAGCCATACAGATAAACGGCTGGCCTTCACGTGTTTGACTGATCTCATGAATCACTGCAATATTGGGATGATCAAGCCTGGATATAACCCTGGCTTCACGCAGAAACCGATCGGTTACCATTTTGTTACCAGACCGATCGGATCGCAGGAATTTTAGTGCAACCATCCGGTCGAGCCTGGTGTCGTGGGCTTTGTACACAATTCCCATTCCGCCTTCGCCAAGTTTTTCAAGAATTTCATATTGCTGTACTGTCTGGCCGACCATGATTCTCTCTGGTTAATGTTCCCTGGTAAGGACAACTGCTGTCATATCATCAAAAAGTTTTCCATCCTCCCGGTACCCTTCAGAAGATTCAAAAATTTTCTGCAATAACTGATTCCCGGTGCAGGTACAGTTTTCAAGGATCAATTCCATTAACCGCTCTTCACCGAACGGTTCCAGGCTATGATTCTGATTGTCTGTTATACCGTCAGAGAATATCACCAGGCTGTCACCGGGCCAGAGATCGATCACCCCCTCTTCATATTCCTGGTCTGGAAACATTCCCAGAGGTATACCCCCCGTGACAACGCGCTCATAGGAACCGCCGGAACGAACCAGGTAAGGGTGTTCATGCCCTGCATTGGAATAGTGAATATGATGGTTTTTCGCGTCGAGAACTCCAAGGAAAAGGGTCACGAATTTGTCTGTTTCAGTATTGAAATAGAGTTGCCGATTGGCATTTGTAAGCAGCAGGCAAGGATCGTGGTGGTAGTTAACCTGTCCCCTGAGGATTGCCTGGGTATTGGCCATCAGCAGTGAAGCAGGCAGGCCTTTTCCACTTACATCACCCAGGCATATCACCCACCGGTTATCGGCTGTTTTGATGAAATCAAAAAAGTCTCCACCTACCGTCCGGGCAGTCAGGTTTTTTCCGCAAATAGTATAACCTTCAATATCCGGTTGCTGGCCGGGCAACAGTTTTTTTTGAATCTGTGAAGCCAGCTCCAGGTCTCTCCGGATTTTCTTCAGTTCCTGCTGTTCCTCATACAGGCTTGCATTTTCAATTACCTGGGCAGATTGAGAAGCGATGATTGAGAGCAATTTTTTGTCATCATCCGTAAAACCGGCTTCGTCATCTTTATTATAAACAGTAAGCACACCGATCAGTCGTGATTTTACCATCAGGGGTACCGACAGGACCGAGCGTATATCCGGGTCCCATTTGCTGTTTTTGAAACGCTGATCATCTTCGGGGTGGTTGATTGCCAGTGGTTTCTTATGGATTTGCATCCATCCGAAGATATTCTGGCTGAGATGAAATTCAGAACCATTTTCAGAAGTTATGATACTTCGGACAAGAGTCCGGGCGCTCTTATCCTGCTTGTCACTGAATAATGAAATATCACCCTGTTCGGCACTGATGGCACGTATTGACCGGCCGATAATGGTTTGCATAATCTTTTCGCTGTCTATGCTTCCGCTGATTGCCTGTGACAACTCATTCAGAATGGAAAGTTCCCCGACAGCACTGCGCAGTTTCTTATTTTCCTCCTCAAGTTTGAGGATGTAATCTGATAATCTCCCCGAACCGGTACTCTTTAGCTTCTGACCCCACATTGTTCTCACCTGCTCTTTATTTCATTGTATCATTTTAACCTATAATTATCAATATTTTAGACGCAAAATATTACAGGGTTGTTGCAGGTTTATTCCTGAATTCTTCATTTTTACAAACAATCGGGTGTCACTTACAATCAAATCGGGTCCCGGTATTACATGGTTTGCCCGGAGATCTGATATAAATTTTTAAAACTTTTCGAACACTGTTTCGTATGTTTGCATGAACAAGATGAATACTTTTCAATAAACATTTCTGATTTATGAGACGAATATCGATACTACTGTTTGCACTTCTATTGATACCATTGGCTCTTTCAGCCCAGGAGAATGACAATAATGAGGACGAGCAATTTAACGAGCTGATTGAAGATGCTGAAAAAATTGAGGGTTTTCTGACCTTTTACCAGAAGGATAGTAACCTCTATCTCGCATTAACCGAAGAAGAACTCGACAGGGATTTTATCCTGAATTACAAGATTGCACGGGGTATCGGTGCCGCAGGGCTTTTTGGCGGTACGATGTTAAATATATTTGAGTCCGAACTGGTTGCATTGCAGAAACGGGAAAACAAAATCTTTCTGGTTAATAAACCGCACCGGTATCTTGCTGATGAAGGCACACCCCAGGCACGGGCGGTGGATTTAACTTATGGTGAATCAGTACTTGAGACGGCTGATATAGAGGCAACCAATCGTGACGGGGTTATGCTTGTGAATGTTTATAGCTGGTTTGTGAGTGACCTTTCTCATATCAGCCAACGGGTACAGAGTGCCGTTTCAACAACACCCGGACAGCCTGGCCGTGCATCGTTTGATGCAGGCAGAAGCCACCTTGAACTGGTTGAGTCATTTCCTGAGAATTCCAATATCCAGGCAAAGCTTACTTTTCAGAACCAGGAACAGTCAGGGCCAAGGTCAGTAGCAGACCACCGCTACATCCCCGTCTCAATATTCTATTCGATTGCAAAACTGCCTGAAGAGCCCATGACACCGAGAATTGCCGACGACCGGGTCGGTTACTTTATGACAGTACACAAAGATTTTACAGATACAACGGAGGAATTTTTCCGGCGCTATATCAACCGGTGGAGGCTGGAGTGTGATGGAGCACCAGGCAGTGATGGCCTTTGTGATCCAAAAGAACCGATCGTTTATTACCTGGAGAATACCATCCCGGAACGCTACAGGCAGCCGATGAAGGAGGGCATCGAAGCCTGGAGTATCGCTTTTGAGGATGCCGGTTTCCGGAATGCAGTTCAGGCTGCTATGCTGCCTGATACAGCCCATGCAGGTGACATCCGTTTTCCGACTCTGCGCTGGAACGTCTCTGATCAGCCTGGTTACGGTGCAATCGGCCCCTCGGTTGTAGATCCGAGAACCGGTGAGATCCTGGATTCCGACCAGTTGTATGAAGCCAATATGTTTCTCGGTTTCAGAAATACCTATCGGGAAATGATCGAACCGCAACAAGCAATCCGCGAAATTTATAATGTAAGTGATGCCGAATTTGAAGCGATGAAGCAGGGTATAAAAACAGAATCATTCTACATTGAGATGGGAACCCAGGCTAATCTTTTGAGAACTTCATTGCTTTCGAAAGGGGTGGTTCGGCCGGGTGAACCGGTTCCGGATGATTACCTGAACCAGGCGGTTCGATGGGTAACCATGCATGAGGTGGGACATACTCTCGGGCTCCGGCATAATTTCAGGTCTTCAACCGATACTCCAATGGACAGGTTACACGATAAGGAGTGGACCCTTGAGCACGGCGTGTATAGTTCAGTGATGGATTATCCATCGCCAAATATTGCTCATGCAGGAGAAGAAAACGGCCACTTTTATAATGAATCTGTGGGTAGTTATGATCGCTGGGCAATCAGCTTTGGATATACACCCGATGACGAGGCAGCAAAGGAGATCGCCCGCAGGGCTGCAGAACCCGGACATGCCTATGGTACCGATGAAGATGCGAGAGGCTCAGGTGCGATCGACCCGAGCATAAATGTATTCAGCCTCGGAGAAGATCCGCTTGAGTGGGGACGCGGCCGGGCTGATTTGATACGTGATATGTTTACGGTACTTCCTTCTATCGCTCTCGATGACAACATGCCTTATTATGAAGTATCAGATCTGTTTCAGAGCATCTTTTTTCAATATGCACGGGCAATCGCCCCAACAGTGAAATATATTGGCGGCCAATACCAGTACAGGGATCATGTGGGCGACCCGGATGGCCGATTGCCGTTTGAACCGGTACCGAAAGAAAAACAGGAAGAAGCGCTGAATACAATAATTGATTATGCATTTGCATCGGACGCCTTTGATGTACCGCAGGAGGTGTACCAGCAGTTTGGAGCGAACCGGTGGAGTCATTGGGGTATCAGCAATACCTGGCAGGGCAGGATCGATTTTCCGCTGCATCGTACACAGCTGGGAGTTCAGACCAGCCTGCTGGAAGAGTTACTGAACCCGGTTCGCCTGGAACGTATTCGTGATACGGAAGTAAAATTTGGTGCCGGTGAAACAGTTACCATTCCCGAACTAATGGAATCTGTGACGGAAGCAATCTGGAGCGAATCGTGGGTGGCACCCGGAGGTAATATCACCGGAAACCGTCGTGACCTGCAAAGAGCACACCTGGATGCAATGATTAAGATTGTGACCAATGCCCCTGCCGCAACGCCTGCAGATGCAAGAGCAGTGGCAAGGATGACGCTCCTTGACCTTGGCGATCGGCTTGAGCGTCGCCTTACACCGCCAACTTACGATTTTGACGCCTATACCCGTGCGCATTTGATGGAGTCAAAGGAGCGGATTGAGCGGGCCCTGGAAGCCGGTTTTCGATTGGAGAATTAAATTGCACTCAATACAGTTTATTTACCGGGAACGGATTATTGTATGAAACCATAAGGTTTAACTATTTTGGGTTTAATTCCCCGAAGCTGCAACAGCTTTATCAAAAGTCTTGTAATAGTTAAAAACGGTAAAGAGTTTCGATACTTTAAACAGGCTTTCCACATGATCGGTGGCACCGCAAAGTTTGAAGTCGCCATCAACTTTACGCATGCTGATTAATGCGGAAATCAGCATGCCCAGGCCTGTTGAATTTATAAAACTGACATTGCTCAGATCCCCGATAACATTTGTGGTGCCTTCATCGATCAGAGATTTGATTTTTTCATGAAACTCATCAGAACCAGTTCCCATGATTCTTCCGTCAAATTTGATGAGTGTATAATTCTTTTCTTTGGTTATTGTGTATTCCATAATTTCCCCTCTGTTTTGTAATCGATAAGTATTTCTGATTGGATACAATTGAATCTGCTCCAATTCAGGTATGACCTGTGTTTTTCTATTGTTAATTTAATACAAAGCAGGGATTTAGCAAGTGTATCATTCATTGAATTTTGATTAAAAACCGGAGGCCTGCCCATCTTTTCGTGAATCCGATGCTCCGAAGAAAAAGGTGCCGTCAAAGAGGATTCCCTGGAATCCGCCAAATCGTTCAAATCCGTATTGGACCTGGTGCCCCATCTTCATCAAATCTCTTATCGTCGTGTAATCAAATCCCGATTCAAGTTCGGTGATCCCTGTACCGGAACCGGAGTGACGGATCCGGGGTGCATCGCTTGCTTCCTGGATATTCATCCCGAAGTCAATCAGGTTCATAACAATCTGGGCATGCCCCTGGGGTTGCATATCTCCACCAGTTAAACCGAAACTGACGTATGGTTTATCCTCTTTGGTGATAAAAGCGGGGATAATCGTATGGAACGGCCTTTTTCCCGGCTCATAAACATTGACATGGCCAGGATTGAGACTGAAACCGGTACCCCGGTTCTGAAGCGGAAAACCGAGGCCGGGAGGGACGACGAGAGATCCGAAGAGCCAGGAGTTACTCTGAATCAGGGATACCATATTTCCATCGCCGTCGGCAACAGTTAGATAAATGGTATGGCTTTCCGCTTCAATACCGGGCCCATAATCCTGCACCCAATCATCCCGGATAAGCTGGCGGCGATCAGTTGCATAATCTTTTGACAGCAATTGATTCAACGGAGCCTGGTAATAGTCAGGATCAGCAATATGAGTGCGAAGGTCAGCATAGGCCAGTTTTTTGGCTTCAGTGAAATAATGGATGTGCTTTGCACTTCCAAAACCGTGATCAGACAGGTCGTATCCCTCCAGAATATTCAGGATTTGCAGAACTGCCAGTCCCTGTGTCATGGGCGGGAGCTGCCAGACATCAACGCCCCGGTAATTTATTGACACAGGGTCCACCCATTCAGATGAATGTGCTGCAAAATCATCATGAGTTAAAAAACCGCCGATTTCCCGGAGGTGGCTGATAATCTTGTCAGTAATCTCTCCGCGGTAAAAAGCATCCCGTCCCTGGCCGGCAATGATTTCAAGGGTATTTGCCAGGTCAGGGTTTCGAAAAAGCTCCCCTTTTTCTGGAAAACGCCCCACCGGCCTGAATACCCGGCTGAATTCGGGGAGATCTTCCCATTCAAACTCAGCGGGCAAGCTGTAATGGCGGATCAGGTCACGGTCGAGGTAAGCCATCAGGTCTGCTACTTCAGCGTGGACGGCAATTCCCTGCCTTGCATATTCGATCGTGGGAGCCAGGAGCAAGCTGAAATCCAGGCTGCCGAATCTTTCATGCATTTCAAACCAGCCGTCTACAACACCGGGAACAGTGACGGGTAGCGGCCCGGCAGCAGGTATGCGGGTGATGTTGTGATCGTGAAAATAGTCAAGTGTTAATTCCGCCGGCGATTTACCTGCAGCATTCAAGCCATAAAGTTGCTGGTCATCAGCACTCCAGATCATTGCGAACAGATCCCCGCCGAGGCCGTTCATCGCCGGATCGGCAAATCCCAGGAAGGCATTTGCAGCGATAGCAGCATCAACAGCACTGCCACCTTGTTTCAGGATATCAAGTGCAACCTGGCTGGCGAGCGGGTGATTGGTGGCTACCATTCCGTTTTTGGCAATCACTTCAGATCGGGTGGCAAATGGCTCACCGGAAAGCCGGTCTTGTGCTTCGATGTTTGTAAAAATGAAAACTGAAAGGATGAATTGCAGGGGTATGATCTTATGGATAGAAAACATGACAGGTTCGGATAAATGGTTTCGAATACTCAATCTGAATTTGTAAGGATCGGATGAATAGTACAAATAAAAATCGGAGACGGGCAGCCAGCTTGATTTGACTAAAATACACGGAGAAATTCTGTGACAATCACTAATATTATTTCTCTATATATACTGATATAAATCTTTAATTAAATAAACTAATAAAAATCTAAATTAAATATATAAATGAGTATCAAAGAAAAACACTGCTATTTTCCATATCAAATATTCATCATAATTTTTGTTGCTTTTGGGGTATTTGCAGCGTGCGAAGGCCCAACCGGCCCGGATGGATCACAAGGCCCTGCAGGGGAAACCGGCCCGGAGGGCCCGATCGGCCCTGCCGGTGATGACGGATCAACAATTCATGCAGGAGAGGGCACTCCTGAGAGTGAAGTGGGAGAGATCGGTGACTATTATCTTGATCTTGAAACAGGAACTCTCTATGGGCCAAAAAGTGAACAGGACGGATGGAGCCAGAGTATCAATCTGACCGGTCCGGCTGGTGCTGACGGAAGCCAGATTTATGCAGGTGATGGTACACCGGATGAGTCATTTGGTGAAACTGGTGATTTTTACCTGGATACTGAATCCTATAACTTGTACGGCCCGAAGTCTGAAGAAGG
>SLKH01000216.1 GCA_007134665.1 Balneolaceae bacterium | reverse complement strand
GCCGAAAAGTAAAATCTAATAATTTCAAGTTCATTAAGGTATTGATAAGGAGCTCCCCTCCATGCGGCGTTCTTTTGCGCCGGAGGGAGGGGACGGGAGTGGGTCGAGAGAGCAGGGCATTGATTTTATTAACCATTACCTGATTTTTATAAGACCTTAAATGGCAGAGACGACTTTTGAGACAGCCCAGCAAGGCAGCACATTTACAATAACCCTCAATTAAACAGCAGAAATTGCTACCCGAATCAGAAACCGTTATCTTGATCAAATTCATTAATTAACTTAACAAACGATTCTAATCTATGACTTTAGGTCAATTCTTTCTAATGGCACCCCCCGACTCCGGTTCGGAAGGAGCAATTATTAACCTGCTGTTCCTGGGTGCACTCTTTTTTGTTTTTTACTTCTTCATCATCCGGCCTCAAAGCAAACGGCAGAAAGAAATACAGAAGAAAGTGGAAGCCATGAGAAAAGGAGACAAAGTTGTCACTTCCGGCGGATTGATGGGCCAGGTGAACTCCATCGATGATGAAACTGTTTTACTTGAAGTTGACAGCGGTGTGAAAATCCGTTTTCAAAAAAGTGCCATTACAGATGTAAATCCTGACAAAAATTAGATATCAATATTTGTCTGTACTTACAATCCGTTTGCAGTTGAAAAACATTAACTGTGAACTGTATTTCCAGTAGAAGTTATACCCTGATATGTCCAATTTTGCTTTTCATACAATTCCTGAGGCAATTGAAGAGATTCGAAAAGGCAACATGATTATTGTTGTTGATGACGAAGACCGTGAAAATGAAGGGGATTTCGTCATGGCAGCGGAAAAAGTTACCTCCGATGCGATCAATTTCATGGCAAAACATGGACGGGGTTTAGTGTGTGTCCCGATTACGCGGGAAAAAGCACATGAACTGAACCTGGATTATATGGTAACCGATGGGGCCGACCCTGATGAAGCGGCTTTTACCATCTCAGTAGATCATAAAACATTGACAACAACAGGTATCTCTGCCTCTGACAGGGCAAACACCATCCGTGAACTGATTAACCCTGATGCCATTCCGGAAGACTTTAGAAAACCGGGACATATTTTTCCACTTGTCGGTTCGCGTGGCGGAGTTTTACGCAGGGCCGGGCATACCGAAGCTGCCATTGACCTGGCGCGGCTTGCAGGACTGGAATCAGCCGGTATCATTTGTGAAATCATGAGGGATGACGGTGAAATGGCCAGGCTTCCCCAACTGATTGAGATGGCAGAAAAGTTTGACATGAAACTCGTCACCATCAAGGACCTCATCGCCTACAGGATGGAGCATGAATCCCTGATCAGGGAAGCTATCTCCATTGATATGCCAACGATCTATGGAGATTTCCAGCTTCATGCATTCCAGGATACCACTACAGGCGACACTCACATTGCACTAACGAAGGGTAAATGGAAAAAGGAGGAGCCTGTACTTGTCCGTGTACATTCTGCCAATCCAATGGGCGATATTTTCGGAAGCAAAAGAAGTGACAAAACAGAACTCCTGCACCAGGCAATGCGCATGGTTGATAAAGCCGGCAAAGGCGTTGTGCTCTATATGGATCAGATGAGCCGTGATTTCGGACTTATCACACAACTTAAATCCCTTCAGCTTCAGGATCAGGGATTAAGTGTAGAGCAGATAAAACATAAACTTGGGCTGCAGATGGATTATCGTGATTATGGAATAGGTGCCCAGATTCTACATGCACTGGGGGTCAGAAAATTGCGGTTGCTAACCAATAATCCCGTTAAACGAGTCGGGTTAAATAGTTTTGGCCTGGAAATGGTTGAAGAAGTGCCCATTCCACTCGATCATGTTAATCTCGAGCACCACCATACAAAGCTCGACAAACCGAACACAGGAAAAGGTTTCCTGAAAAGCCTGATGCTTGAGTAATGATCTTTCTGTAGTAAGGCACTAAAGATCCGTCGATTTCTTATCCTCGTTACCTGCTTCCGATGGGATCTCACTCTTAAATTCCTGCCTGCTTTCACTCAATGTTTCAATCGTGGATACATTTTCCTGAAATTCTCCGGCTGGCTCAGCTTGTGAATCATCGGTTGTTTCAGTATCGGCTACAGGCAGAATTTTTTTATGAAATATGAGCATAGCGATGATAGACGTGCTGATTGCAATATCGGCTACATTAAAGATATAAGGAAATACCGGAGTCTCATTTATTCGCAAAGTAAAATGAATAAAATCAATCACATGGCCTTCAAGAACACCCCCATACCCTTCAATAATACCCATTGTCAGCCGGTCTGTGATATTACCCAGTGCCCCGCCAAGAATCAATCCCATACATAACAGGTAAGCCCGGTTAGCTGCATCAAGAGTCTTCAGGATATAGATCAGTATCCCGATGGTGGCAATAATGGCTACTGAACTGATGGCCGGAGTCGACAGCCAGTCCATCCCCAAAGCCATACCCGGATTTTGGGTATAATTAAACGCAAGCCAGCCTTCAATAATTTCGTACCTGTGCAATTCCAGGGAATACCGCACCCAATGTTTCGTAACCTGATCGATCACCAGAACAATAAATGCAGGTACGAACAGTACAAGAAGCTTTTTAGTTTTCAGAGACAAATCGTATCAATGTTACTTATCGACGTTTCAATTTGGCTTCAATACTAAGTTGAGTGTGAGGAACAGCTTCCAAACGGCCTTTTGAAATCTTTTTGCCTGTCACCTTACAAACACCATACGTCTTGTTATCGATACGCTCCAGGGCATCATCCAGGTAGCGGATAAATTTCCTGGTTCTGTTAAAGAGCATGTATGTTTTTTCCCGTTCCTGAGCATCCGTACCGGCATCAGCCATATGGAAAGAATATGCAGACTCATCAGAAGCATTTTCCATGCTCTCCCGTAACGAGGTCTGAAGAGACTCCATTTCCTGCTCAGCCTCATCCCTTTTTTTGATGATTATCTGGCGAAAATATTCCAGTTCCTCATCATTATATGGAGAAACGCGATCTTTAGAAGTATCTTTTTTTGAACCAGCCATGGTTAATTCACTTTAGTTATTGGTGTTTCGCTTGATGGAGATTTCACAATTCTCGCCTTCAATTTCCCAGGACTTGATAAAATCAGCTTGTTTCAGTGCTTTCGACTGAATTTTATCAGCAAGGGTTTCTGTTTTAATATAATCGTTCATAGACGTAACTGCGTCTATTATTTTCTGATTACTGTCAAAACCAACCTGAATATGATCAGTTACATCGTAATCAGCTTCTTTTCGCATATTTTGAATTCTGTTTACAAATTCCCGTGCAACCCCTTCCCGAACGAGGCTGTCACTTAATTCTGTATCCAGTGCTACAGTGATATTCTTTTCGGTTTCAACCGACCAGCCTTCAAGGCCGGTTCTGATGATGTCCAGGTCATTTTTACCAAGCCGAACCGTATCATTTTCATCCAACTGCAGATCGATATACCCTTTTTTTTCATAATCGCTGATCTCGTCAGTTGTCAAACCTGCGACTCCTTTAGCAACAGATTTCATTTTTTTCCCAAGTTTTTTACCAAGTACCGGGTAATTCGGTTTTGCAGATTTACTTACAATATCCGAGTCATCATCCACAAATTCTATATCCTTAACGTTTACCTCGTCTAAAATTATACTTTTTACGGATTCCACGATCTGTCTTTCTTCCTTATCCATAGGTAAAATAATCCGTGATAATGGCTGACGTACATTAACATCAATCTGATTTCGGATTCTAAGCACTGTTGAAGAAATCGTACGTGCAACATCCATCCTGAGCTCAAGCTGTTTGTCGATCGAAGTTTCCTGTACAGTAGGGTAAAAGGAGATGTGTACAGACTCCTCATCCTGCCCGGTTACATTATTCAGGTTTCTGTACAGCCATTCGCCGACATAAGGTGCTACCGGACTCATTAACTTGGCCAGATTTACAAGGCATTCATATAGCGTCTGATAAGCAGCTGTTTTATCAATGCTTTTTCCCTCTTTCCAAAACCTTCGCCTGTTTCTTCTCACATACCAGTTACTTAGCTCTTCAACAAACTTCTCTATTTCACGGACTGCTTTTGTCGGTTCGTAATCATCCAGGTACTCATCTACCAGTTTGATGGTCGTATTCAGCCTGGAAATGATCCACCGGTCCATTTCAGTACGCTCACTGTGAACCAGTGCTTTACCGGAGTAGTTAAACCGGTCTATATTTGCATACATTGCAAAAAAGGAATAGGTACTGACTACGGTATTGAAGAATTTACGTTGCGTTTCCTTCAACCCCTCTTCACTGAATTTAAGATTATCCCATGGTGCAGAATTACTCATCATATACCATCGGACAATATCAGCTCCATATTTCTGAATAACCTCGAACGGATCAACTGTATTCCCTTTCGATTTACTCATCTTCTCGCCTTTTTCATCCAGTACCAGCCCGTTTGATACGACATTAAGGTAAGCTGGTTTATCAAATAGCATGGTTCCGAGTGCGTGAAGTGTATAGAACCAGCCTCTTGTCTGATCGACACCTTCAGCAATGAAATCTGCCGGAAACTGTTTTTTGAACTTCTTCTTATTTGCAAACGGATAATGCCATTGTGCAAAAGGCATGGCTCCGGAATCGAACCAGACATCCATCAGGTCCGGTACTCTTCGCATCGTGCCGCCGCCGGGAGCTTTCCAGGTTAATTCATCGATATACGGCCGGTGAAGATCTATCTCATCATCTTCTTTAAGGCCGGCTTTTTTTCTCAGCTCTTCAAGACTGCCGATACACTCAACATATTCAGGGTCTTCATCACTCACCCACAAAGGTAACGGTGTTCCCCAGTAACGCTGTCGTGATATAGCCCAGTCAACATTATTTTCAAGCCAGGTTCCAAAACGGCCGGTACCTGTGCTTTCAGGCTTCCAGTTGATTTCATTATTAAGCTCAACCATTCGCTCCCTGACAGCCGTGGTTTTGATGAACCAGGATTCAACAGGGTAAGACATCAGTGGTGTTCCTTTACGCCAGTCAAATGGATAGTTGTGAACATAGGTCTCATGAATATACATCAGGCCTTTCTCTTTAATCGCCCTTGCGATTTCCTTATCAGCCTCCTTGAACCACATTCCTTCAAAATCTTTTGCCTGCTCAGTGAACTTCCCGTCACGGTCTATGGGGTTAAACATCGGGATATCCGCCTTGCTGCAGGTTTCAAAGTCATCAGCACCAAATGCCGGAGCAGAGTGTACAACTCCGGTACCTTCATCAGTGGTGACATAATCCGCTTCGATTACCCTCCAGGCACTTTCTTTAGGAAATTCTTCGAGAGCAAAATCAAATACAGGCTGATAAATCCAGCCAATCAGGTCACTTCCCTTATATCGGTCCACTATCTCAAATTCATGTCGAATTGCATGCTCAAGGCATCCTTCTGCCAGAATATAAAACTCTTCCTGATCTCCCTCTGTTACTTTTATCTTAACATAATCGAGTTTTGGATTAACAGCGAGAGCCATATTCGATACGATTGTCCATGGAGTAGTAGTCCAGGCCAGAAAGTGTACATTCGGGTCGGCATCAAGCGGGAATTTCACAAAAATAGATGGGTCCTGGGTTTCTTCGTACCCAAGACTTACTTCATGGGATGACAGCACAGTTCCGCTTCCCGGCGAGTACCACTGGATCTTATATCCCTGATAGACATACCCCTTTTCAAACAGAGATTTAAATGCCCACCAAATCGATTCGATGTAATCGTTTTCAAATGTTACATAGGGGTTGTCAAGATCCACCCAGTATCCCATCCTGTTGGTCAGGTCGTCCCATAAATGTTTATACTTTAGTACACTTTCACGGCAATGCTTATTGTACTTGGCGATGCCATACTCTTCAACCTGGGCACGGCCTTCAAGCCCCAGCTCTTTTTCAACTTCAATTTCAACAGGGAGTCCGTGTGTATCCCAACCGGCTTTTCTGCCAACTTTAAAACCTTTTAAAGTCTTATACCGGCAAAAAAGGTCTTTTACTGTGCGCGACATGACATGATGGATGCCCGGTTTACCATTGGCAGTCGGAGGGCCTTCATAGAAAGTGAATGGAATACCGTCTTCCCTGGATTCCACACTTTTTTCAAAAATCTTTTCTTTCTTCCACCAGTTGAGTATTTCTACCTCTGCCTTGGGAAATGTCAGTTGTTTTACTTCTTCAAACTTTTTAGCCATACAATGTGTATGCGTGCTTTTTCTAAAAGAATTAAGCTTTAAATATACGAATAAAAGTGAAATTCTAAGCTATTAAGATTAACCTTAATCTTTTCACCCTGTCATTAAGCCTGCTAAAATACAAGGATGTATAGAAGAAATACAGGCAGTTTTAACTATTTTTCAAAGAGCATCAGAAGGCTTGAAGGAACTTTACACTTCTGAGATTTATTAATGAAACGGCTATCTTATCACCAGTTCGTTTTTTAAAGTTCAATAAATTTAGTAATCATGACTGATTCACCCATAACATCGGATAATCCGTTCAATATTTGTTTTGTATGTCTTGGAAATATTTGCCGAAGCCCTACAGCAGAGGGAGTTTTCCAGCATTTGGTAAATCAACAAGGATTGCAATCGTATTTTTATATCGATTCAGCCGGAACTTCAGCTTATCATATCGGTGAGCCTGCAAACAGTAAAAGTCAGCAGATTGCAAATCGAAAAGGGATAGAGCTGAAATCAAGAGCGCGGAGGTTTGAGTCGTCTGATTTTAATAATTTTGATCTTGTAATCGCGATGGATGACGAAAACTATCAGAACCTGAAAATGCTGGCCAATGGAAATAATCAGCTCAGCAAAATCAAAAAACTCAGAGAGTTCGACCCGACACCGGGTGATGGTAATGTGCCCGACCCTTATTACGGAGGTATCGACGGATTTGAGAACGTATTTAACATCGTGTACAGAAGCAGTGAATCTTTGTTGAACTCACTGAAAAATAATATTCCCCAGGAATCATGACTCTCCCCGGCACCCTTACCCGGATTCTTGAAGAGGATTATGAAATCAGCATCAATAAAATAGAACCTGTCTCCGGGGGCAGTATCAACCACGCAGCCAAATTGAGATCCGGGAAAAACAGATTCTTTATTAAGTGGAACGATTCTGCACCTGAAGATATGTTCGAAAAGGAGGCCGCAGGACTTACGATCCTCAGAAACGCTGATACCGGCCTTGTGATACCGCAAGTCATTGCCCACAGAAAACCTGAAAAAAGTACACCGGGATTTCTGATGATGGAATATATTGAGCCACAACGAGGTGATGGGACAGCCTCCAAAAACCTGGGTATAGAACTTGCACGTCTTCACAACCATAAAAGTGAGCGGTTCGGACTTGATCACGACAATTATATCGGCAGCCTCCGCCAATCTAATACGTTTCACCGATCATGGATCTCATTTTTTATTCAAGAACGGATTGAGCCGCAATTAAAAATGGCATTAGATTCAGGAAGATTGGGGGGGAAATCGAGAAAACACTGGGAAAAACTTGCGGTGCAGCTTAATGATATATTCCCGGTTACCAGGCCTTCCCTGCTTCACGGTGATTTATGGGGGGGAAATTATTTCTTCAACAATGAACATCAGCCTGTACTGATTGACCCCGCTGTCTACTACGGGCATCCGGAAATGGAGCTATCGTTTACAACATTATTTGGCGGTTTTTCCGAGCAATTTTATGATGTCTATGCATTTGAAACCTCACTGCAACCCGGATTCACCAACAGGGTGGACATCTATAACCTTTACCCGCTTCTTGTTCATGTAAATCTTTTTGGCGGGCATTATGTATCTCAGGTAGAATCAATTCTAAATCGTTTTTAATATATAACACATTGTCATTCTGTTAACCTGCAAAAAGTAATTGAAAATCAATCTCGTTTATCTAATTAAAACCGGCCATGACACAACAGGTACACTTTTTTATCTGTTTATTATTCAATATTCGTTATCAATTCATCGTTGATTACAGTATCATACCATCTCAGTAGAAAAATGGTTTTATATTCGAATTTTTACATAAGTCAAATGTTGAAAAAGTCAGTACTCACTTCATGCATTCTCATTCTATTACCTGCAATGCTTTATTCGCAGGATCGGGTACAGCAAATTTCACCCGAAGATGAAGCGAGAGCAATGGAATATTACATAGACGGCCTG
>SLKH01000346.1 GCA_007134665.1 Balneolaceae bacterium | reverse complement strand
AGGAATATACCGGTCCGGTTCAGTCACTAATCGACTATCTTGAACCGTGGAATCAGCAACTGATTGAGAGCGGCTCTAAAATCATCTCTAAACGAACAGAAGTATTAAATAATTTCAGATCGTACCTCGAAGAACAGTTTCATTCGTTCAGCGGAATTGATTTAAAACCCGGTTTGCGATACGAAACATTTTGTGAACCAGATATATCCGAGCATGTAATCAGAGAGCGATTTACAACTGAGCTGGAACAAAATTTTGAAAAAGAAATTGACAGGGAGCAAACCATAACCGGGCCGCACAGGGATGAAATTGTTTTCTATCTTGGAGATATGGAATTGCGGAATTACGGATCACAAGGTCAGCACCGGCTTTTTTCAGTCGCCCTGAAACTTGCGCAGCTTTTTTACTATTCGGATGAACTGGATGACCTTCCGATCATGTTGCTGGATGATGTGTTTGGCAATCTTGATAAACAGAAAACGGAAATTCTTTTAGATACGTTACAAAATCATACCGGCCAGGCTTTTATTACATCTGCATCGGAAGTACCTTTCAGAAACCTGAAACATTCTGAAGGATCAGGCAGTAACTGGTATGCTGTGAAAAACGGACAGGTTGAGGTGAAATCGTAAATGTCATATTCAAATAAACCCAAATCACTTGATTCACTTCTGAAGGATTTTATGAAAAGAATCCCTCAGAGGTCAGAAATGAAAAGAGGCCTCGTACTGCATTTTTGGCCGGAAGTAGTTGGTGAACAGGTATCTAAAATAACTAAGGATGTTTATTTTGAAAGAGACAGGCTGATTGTCAAAGTGGTCAATGATGCATGGAGGCATGAACTGCATATGAACCGGTACTCAATCAAAAAGAAATTAAATGTGAAAGTTGGAAGTGAAGTCGTCAAAGATGTAATTGTAAGATGCTGAACAAATTGAAAGAGTTAATGATGATCAGTCAGCCGTTGGCAGCAGAAACGGATGACGACACTTTGTCAAATTACATGACAAGAGAGAAAGTAATCGTTTTTATCATCTCTTTTATACTTGCATTCTGTCTTTGGTTTATCGTAAACCTGAGCAGGGACTTTACGATTACAATAAATCTGCCTGTTGATATCGGTGAACTCCCTGAAAATATGGCCCTGGTAGGCGATCCGCCGGAAAGTGCTTCAGTTGGACTTACCGGCGAGGGCTGGATGCTGATCTCACTTTATAATAACCCGCCGCGCATCATTGTCAATGCGGAAGAAGCAGAAGTGAATTTGTTTGATATGGTTCAGCAACAGCTTTCCACTCTTTCGGAAGTGAGTATCACGAAAGTTGAACCCCTTGGATTTCAACTGGATCTCGAAGAGAAATCTTATAAACGTGTACCTGTTGAGGTGCTTCTTGATATTCGAACAAGCGATCGGTTTGGATTAATCGGAACCCCGGAAATGTCGCCAGACAGCGTTACAATATCGGGAGCCGGTAGTGTTATTGATGAAATTGACCGTGTTGCAACGAAAGAGGTCACTCTTGATAGGGTCAATGAAGGCAGAGAACTTGAACTGGAGCTTGAGAGGCCGGCTTCCGGTATAACAGTTGAGCCAGACAGGATAAGCTATCGTTTTGATGTGACGGAATTTACCGAGGGGGAAGTCAGAATACCCATACGAATCAGAAATTTACCTCCGGGACGGGCCGTAACCTATAATCCATCTACGGTTACAGTCAGATATGGCGTGCCTATAGATCAGTATAGTGATGTTCAAAATGCCCGTCCGTTTCTGGCTTTTGTAGATTATGAAACGATCGAAGCAGATACTACGGGCCTGGTAATCCCTGAAATTGAACGTATGGAAGATGAGTATGATATACGGTTAAGAAGTTTCCAGCCAAGAACTGTCTCTTATTTCAGGGTCGTCAACGATAATGAAGAATAACGATCCGGACGGCTTTCAGATGTTTTATGAGACCGTTTCAAGCTGTTTTTCAAATGGTTTGATGACCTCGTCAATACTTCTGGTGTTTTCAAAGAAGGAATGAATTTTCAGTAAAACTTCATCAACGAGGATATCCGGACAGGAAGCTCCGGAAGTGACTGCGATCCGTACAGGTGTATTCTCAGTGGGCAGCCAGTTTTCAGTTTCAACCATCTTTTTTTCCCATTGATTAAAGTGTCGGATCAAAGCTGTTGAATCAAATTCTCCGGCATCCCTGATGTGATATGCTGCACAATATCCTTCAAGAATTTCTGCAAGATGCATAGTGTTTGAAGAGTTGTATCCACCGACAATGATTGCCAGGTCCGGTTTTTGCTCTGCAAGGGCGTAGGTTGCCGATTGATTCTCATTGGTCGCATAACAGAGGGTGTCTGACGTATCAGCAAAATGATTGAGAACATCCTCTTTCCCAAAACGATCTGAAGCAGCCCTCTTGAGAATATCCATAACTTCCTGCGTTTCTGTGGCCAGCATAGTTGTTTGATTGATTACCCCGAAGTGCTCCAGGTCAACCAGCGGATCAAAGCCCTCAGTGCTCTTGTGGCCGAAAAAGCGGCCAAATTCATTCGGTGGCCGTTTCCCGGTCATAATTTCTGCCAGGATCGTGGCTTCTTCAGGGTTTAGTACAACCACTACCGGTGAGTGGCTTGCACTGTGAGAAAAGGTAGCCCTTGTCTCTTCATGTTTGTATTTGCCGTGAATAACAAGACTGTAACCTTTTTTTCCAAGTTGTTTGCCGCGGTTCCATACTTTTTCAACAAAAGGGCAGGTAGTGTTATACTGATAGGGATCGATTCCCTGCCTGCTGAGCTTCTCCTGGATTTCGATAGTGGTTCCAAATGCCGGAACAATTACAATATCCTCTTCATCAAGCGAATGAATCGGGATTCGTTCGGTGCCATCGGTGTCGAACAGAAATCGCACCCCGCGTTTCTGAAGATCCTCATTTACCGTTGGATTGTGAATCATTTCACTCAGAAGGTAGATATCCTTTTCGGGATGCTCTTCAACTGTTTTGTATGCGATATCGATGGCATTTTCCACTCCGTAACAAAACCCGAAATGGCGGGGTATTAAAAACTGTACCGGGCCGAAATCAAGCAGAGAGGGCTCCAGGCCTTTTTTTCGTGGGTCAATGATTTTATTTGCTTCCTTGACTTTTCGGATGACCGGAGATTTGTACATTTCCGGAATATCAAACGTTTTTCTTGCCATCAGTCAACTGTGTCAATCTTAAAAATTTATCAAATATACAAACTTCATATATGAAACGTGTGAAGATGCTGATTATGGCTGATGAGAGCATTTGTATGTTATCAGTAGCCATTTAGATCAAATAGTCAGTTGGCTAAGCTCTTTTGTCCTTTCAGGACGAGGATATCAGCTACATCGAAAGATGTTGAAATATTTTATTAGCATACATAATCAATCGACGTTCAGTCCTATGAACATACACAATCATCAACGATCCACACACGATGAACAACAAACCTGAAATGGATTAAACTGTGTTGGTTCAGTCCTTCTGTATATTTACGTCATTATATTTTTTCGGATTTAATTCTTATATTGAAGGCTTGATATCGAAATTATTTCGATCCTTCCTTTACAAGTTAGATTGCTTTTATCCTTTCTTCTTAAGTGAAAGAGTACATACAGGCAACATGGATGAGGGAGATATGGTTTTCCGAAAATCGGAACAAACCATCAGTGTTGAATACTGAGTACTATTTTAATTCTATTATATAACGATCAATGAATACAGTTCAATTTGCCGATCTGGGTATTGGTACGCCCATCAACAAAGCAATTCAGGAAATGGGCTTTGAGGCACCGACAAAAATTCAAACAGCAGCAATCCCCAAAATCCTTGAGGGAAAGGATGTGGCCGGCCAGGCACAAACAGGAACAGGAAAAACTGCAGCATTCGCAATTCCAGTTCTCGAAAAAATTGACCAAAACAACAGAGAAGTGCAGGCTATAGTTATGTGTCCGACACGTGAGCTTGCAATACAGGTTGCGGGTGAATTCAATAACCTCTCAAAATTTATGGGTGGCGTAAAGGTTACACCGGTCTACGGCGGACAACCAATCAGCCGACAGATCAAACAACTTAAATCCGGCACTCAAATCGTGGTAGGAACACCGGGCAGGGTGATTGATCATCTGAAACGAAAAACACTGAATCTGAATCAACTGAAAATGGTTGTACTCGATGAGGCGGATGAGATGCTCAATATGGGTTTCAGAGAGGATATCGAGACAATTCTTGGTTTTACTTCCGGGGATTCAGAGAGGCAGACTATCATGTTTTCTGCTACGATGTCGACAGGTATTAAAAAAATTATGAAACGCTGGTTTCAGAACCCCGAAATGATCAAAGTGGAAGGGAAGGCACCGTCTGCGGATGGCATTGAACAGTACATTGTTGAAGCCAGGGATTCTATGCGAACCGAAGGAATCTGCAGGCTGCTGGATCTCAACGATTACAGGCTTGCGCTCATTTTCTGTAATACGAAAAGAAAATGTGATTCACTTGTTTTGGAAATGCAATCGCGAGGGTACTCAAGCGACGCCCTTCATGGTGATATGAGCCAGAATATACGGGATAAAGTCATGAATAAATTCAGGCAGGGTAATATCGATGTGTTGATTGCTACGGATGTAGCCGCACGTGGTTTGGATGTGGATGATATCGATGTAGTTTTTAATTATGATATTCCGCAGGACCCCGAGTATTACGTACACAGAATCGGACGTACCGGAAGGGCTGGCCGGAAAGGTGTTGCATACACCTTTTCATCTGGTCGAAAAAGTAAAAACATCCGTTTTATCGAAAAGATATTGAAAGTGAAAATTGACACGATTCCTCTTCCTTCAGTCAAAGATGTTGAAGCATCTCAGCGTGATGCCTTCCTGGATGAAATAGAGAAAAACCTGGAAGCAGGTGGTCTCAGGCCTTATATCGAGCAGATCGAATCACTGTCGGGCGACAAGTTTACACCGATCGAAGTTGCTGCTGTTTTGCTGAAAATGCAGGATAAACAAACCGGGCGGCCTGCAACGGAACGAAAAGTTGACAAAAATAAGAACACAAGAAGCAGGAAAAGCTCCGCCAACGGGAAGAAATACAAAGGTAAATCATCGGGTAAGAAGAGTCAAAAAGACGATCCTTATTTCACTAAATTTATAAACAAGAACCGAAAGAAAAAATCGAAGGTAAAATCGAAGTCATAAGATCTCAGATCTCAGATTGATGAATACCTGATCTCAGATTTTTACCACCAGATCAAAGATCTGCAATCGATTAATCTGAGATCTGAGATCAAGATCACCAATCAATGGGATGTCAAAATATTATTGAAAGAATATTTTGTCTGTAAGGCTGCAAAAAATGCCGGGATTCACACTGCAACTTCATCCAGTTTGACACCGACAAGACGGCTGACTCCCGTTTCCGGCATGGTTACTCCGTACATCATCTCTGCTTTTGACATGGTTTTTTTGTTGTGAGTGATGATGATAAACTGGGTTGCCTCACTGAAATTACGGATCATCTTTGCAAAACGTTCGATATTGGCGTCATCAAGAGGGGCATCTACCTCATCGAGTACACAGAAAGGAGAGGGTTTCACAAGGTAGATTGCAAAGAGTAATGCAATTGCAGTCAATGTTTTTTCACCGCCTGATAACTGATTGATACTTGAAGGGCGTTTTCCCCTTGGATTCGCTTTAATCTCAATTTTTGCTTCCAGGGGATCTTCTACATCCTTCTCAATCAACAGGTCGCAATAGTCATCTTCCTGGAAAAGTGTATTAAATACGGATTTGAAGTTGGTACGTATCTTCTCAAACGTTTCGTTAAACCTTTCAGTTGCCGTCTCATTTATCTCTGCAATGGTTTCTCTTAGTTGCTTCTCGGCATCGAGGAGGTCCTGTACCTGTTCTTCAAGAAATTCAAGCCGTTCTTTTTCTTCTTCAAATTCCTCAATAGCGAGCGGGTTAACTTCCCCGATCTGGTTCAGCTTCTGCCGAAGCACCCCAATCCTTTTCCTGGCATCTTCACTATTTGTCCCATCAGGTAACGATTCCTGAATTTGTTTCATCAACAATCCATAGGTTTCCCATACATGATCGGACAGGGATTGAGCTTTCATATCAAGTTTCTCCCGTGCCATTGCCAGGTGATGAACCAGCTCGAGATTGACCTCTTTTCGTTTTCTGAGCTCTTTTAGTTCTTTCTCAAGTTCATTGATCCGGCCCCGCTGCTTACTGCTTTCTTCCTCTGCTTTTCGAAGCTTTACATCTATGTGAGATTTCTCTTCCTGCAGTTTATCAAGTGATATCTCGTTTTCCTCAATACTGTTTTTGTATTTAAATATCTTCTGCTGACTCTGTTCAGTTAGTTCCTGCCTTGTGTCCATACGTGTTTGTACGGATTCAATTCCGCTTTCGGCACGTTTAATATCGCGTTCCAGGTTGTCAGCTTTATTTTTCAGGTCCTGGTGCTTTAACTGTGCATCATTAAATCGATTTTGTGCAATAGCCCTTTCATCTTCAAGATTTTGCAGAATTTCTTTTTTATCGTTTTGCTCTTTTGTCAGATTTTCAATCTTTTCGCGAAGTTCATTTTGCCTGGGATTTAAATTTTTGAGCTCATCTTTTGCTGTATCTTCGCTGGTTGTGAGTGATTCTTTTCTATTTTTAAGGTCTGCTATGTTCTTTTCATAGATTTCAACTCCTGAATGGATCTGATTTGCTTTATGCTCCCATTTTCTGATCTCCTTTTCAAATTTATTGAACTCATTTCTCATTTTGTCCAGGTCAAGTTCTTCGAGCTGAACCTCAAGCTTCTCGAGTGATTTCTCCTTTAATTTTAACTCATGGTGAGTGTTCGATGATTTGGCTTCAAGTTTCTCAAGTTTATCCTTTAGCCCAAGTCGTACTCCGGCCTGATTACTCTTGCTGCCACTCCGTAAAAACCGGTTTGCCGTGATCAGTTCTCCTTCTTTTGTGACGGCTGCCGACCCTCCAAGTTCGAGCAGTCTTTTTGCCTGGTTTACATCTTCGGCAAGCAAAATTGATCCCAGTAAAAGTTGTGCTATTGGCTGGTAGCTGTCATCTGTTTCTACAACACTTAAAATAGAGTGCTTTTCGGATGGATATGAGCTTTTCAGTTCATCGTTCGGGATGAAAGTTGCCCGTCCCTGTTCGTGTTGCTTTAAAAGTTTTGCTCCCCAGGCCGCTTCTTCCATCGACTGGACAATTACATAATTGATGGATTCTCCAAGGGCAGCTTCAAGTGCTGTGGCATGATCTTCATCGGTATGGAAAACATTTCCCACAATTTCTAACAGTGAAAAAGAATCTTTGTGATGCTCTGTCAGATAAGCAACACTTGCCGGGAAAAATTCCCTGGATTCGGCTAATTCTTCAATCAACCTCATCTCAGAGTCAAGGGCATCGCGCTGGCTTTTCAGGGTTCGGATCGTTTCACGCAATTCTTCCCTGTTGGTTTCAAGCTGATTTTTTTTCTGGATTGCTTCTGTAATTTTCCTGAGCCGGGTTTCTTTTTCTTGTTCGAAATCCTGTAGTTTACTTTCGATATCAGCTTTTTCAAGATCCATTTTATCAATCTGGCTGTTGAGATCACTGATATCATCGAGGATCCTGCTCAGGTCATCTTCCGTATTCTCAAGTTTTGATTCAAGCCGTATACGTTCGGTTTGGATATGGCTTAATTTCTTATGGGCGTCACTTGATTCAATTTCCAGTTCATAAAGCTGATGCCTGATTTTTGTATACTGCTGTTGTACATCGGTAAACCTGGCCCGCGATTCAGACAGGCTTTTTTCAGATTTATCAAGGTCTGCACTGAATTTTTCCAGTTTTTCTACCGATCCGGTTTTCAGTTTCTTTAACTCTTCAAGGTCTGATTTACTCTGTTTTATGTCCTCATCGTACTGCCGGATTACATTTTCTTCATTATTTATTTTTTCCCGGCTGATTTTAAGATTGGTTTCAAGTTCCCGAATGGCTGTTTCAAGCTGATTGGCATGCCTTCGGGTTTCTGATTCAACCTGTTCTTTTTCATGAAGAGCTTTCCTGGTTAACTCTTCACTTTCTTCAAGTTTATCCAGTTTTGTTGAAATCTCTCTTTTTTCGTTCTCAGCATTCCGGATTCGCTCCTGAAGAGGTTCAAGCTCACCTTTAATTTTTTGATATTCGTGCTT
>SLKH01000303.1 GCA_007134665.1 Balneolaceae bacterium | reverse complement strand
TGCTCAAGCCAATAACGGCTCAGTGATTACAAAAGACCTGATTCAATACTATATCAATGTGCCACCACGGATGAAAATATCAACGTTAATGGCACATCTTGAAAACAGTCCGGGTGACTCAGTTCTGATATTTACCGCATCCCGCCGGACGGCTGACAGGTTGTACCGGGTGTTTCGAAAGAGCGGTAAACGTGCGGTCAGTGTACATGATAAACTGGATGAAAAAACATTTCAGGAACGATTTGATCGATTTACAAGTGGCAATGTAAATCATTTGATTGCTGGTGAAATGTCGGCTGCCAGCCTTGACATTGAAAATGTTATGCAGGTCATTAACTATGATGTTCCTGAAGAAGTTCAGGAATATAAACTTCGTGCTGAGTTAATCGGTGATGGTAAAGCTACCCGGATTACTTCACTTGTTTCGAGACAGGATCGTAAAGATATCAAAGAGATCATTGAAGAGCTCGGTTATGCCCCTGAAGAGATTCCTTTACCGGAAAGCATTCAGGAAAGAAAGAAAAATAAGCGTAGCAGCAGCCAGAAAGGTAAAAAGCGAGGTTCAGGAAAAAAACAATCCCGGCCTAAGAAGAAGCCAAGGCCGAAACCGAAAGAAGAGCCTGCAATGGGACTTCCCCGGCCCAGCTATGATAAACTGAGCGGAGGCCGCACTGGCAAAAAAGATAAAAAAGAAGAAAAAGGTGTCGTAGGATTCTTCAAGAAATTATTTTCCTGACCGGTTAACCGATTCCGGAACCCACTGCCACACTTTCTTTACTCAGAACGATATCCCTGATCGTATCAAATGCATCCAGTGTTTTTTGGATATGTTCATCCGTATGAGACGCAGTCGGTATCAGTCGGAGTAAAACGATACCTCTTGGTACTACCGGATAAGAAACACCGCTTACAAAAACTCCATGATCCTCACGCATTACCCGCATGATGCGCGTACACAGCCCCGTACTGCCTTTGGTCAGTACGGGTGTTACAGGACTTTCTGAAGGCAATACATTATAGCCGAGTTCACGCAGGCCTTTGCGTAGGTTCAGGGCATTCTCCCACAACTTTTCTCTCCATTGAGGATTTTCACGAATCAGCCTGATTCTTTCCCTTGCAGAAACAACGATGGGTAGTGGAAGTGATTTGGCGAAAATCTGGCTTCTTACATTTGCTCTCAGAAATTCAACCACGCGGCTGTCTGTGGCTACGAATGCACCGATGAGAGCAACTGCTTTTGCAAAAGTTCCAAAATAGATATCAATTCCGTCATGACAACCCAATTCCGTACCAGCTCCCGAACCATCTTCTCCGAGCGTTCCAAAGCCATGTGCATCATCCACAAGCAGCCGAAAAGGATATTTTTCTTTCAGGGCAATGATCTCTCTTAATTTTCCCAAATCTCCTGTCATTCCAAAAACTCCCTCGGTAACAACAAGTATCGATGATCCGGGTTTCATTTTCTTTGCCGCCCTTGCGAGCTGCTTTTCAAGACTTTCCATGTCATTGTGCTTGAAAACCGACTTCTCAGCCATAGCAAGTTGTTTGCCATCAACGATGCAGGCATGGCTCAATTCATCATAAATAAGGAAATCATTTCTGTCTACGAGAGCATGAATGATACTCATGATCCCCTGGTATCCATAGTTAAGCAGAAGGGCATCTTCTTTATGTTCAAATTCGGCCAGTTCTCTCTCCAGGGCTTCATGCTCATCCGAATTCCCGGTCATCAGCCTTGCCCCCATCGGAGCACTGAATCCATATTTTTCAGCAGCATCCGCATCAACCTTTCGTATTTCAGGATGATTGCCAATACCCAGGTAATCATTTACACTCCAAACGATAACATCCTTCCCATTGAATTTCATTTTTGGGCCAATCGGCCCCTCAAGTTTTGGGAAAGTATAGTATCCGTATCCGTCTGATGTGAATTCACCGAGTGGCCCCGGCCGTCCTTCCAGCTTATCAAATAAATCCATTGAAGAGTCTTCTTAACTTTGTCACTTTAATTCTTTTAGATATCAATTCTTGCTCAGAGCAGGCAGTAATGAAATAACCCGAAATGGTAATACAATTATCATTCGGATAAAAACCAGCGAAAATGTACGTAAAAAGCATCCTAATCTCAAAAGAGTCGCTTATCTCCAATCAAAAACTTTATCCTGTTCACCTGATTTTCAGACACTGTACCCTAAAGAAGTTCAGTTCGTTCAAAAAGATCAGGATTTTAAAAGGCTGTCTTTAACATGCTTCAACCAATAATTTATTTTCATATTCATCGAATGGAGCCTCAGAGCCAAATCATCAGGGTACCGGCTCTCCCCTTGAGGCTTCAAGAAGTTTAAACCAATCCTGTAAATCGAGTTCGGCCTGATATGCTTTTACCGCACTTTTTACCCGGGATAGTTTTCCGGTTCCGAGAATCGGGAACGGATTAACCGGATGTTTCAGGAGCCATGCCAGTGCCAATATATCGGGGCCTGAATCGTATTTATCGGATAAACGCTGAAGCTCCATTTGAATGCGGCGCACCCGGCTCCCCGCTCCGGTAAACAGGTCCCCGCCTCCAAAAGGAGACCAAACCATCGGGTTCGTCCGTAGTTCCTGCAATTGTTCGAATGTACCATCAAAAATCGGTTCTGTATGCAACAAAGAACATTCTACCTGGTTGGTGACCAGTGGGAAATCGAGTCTCGATTGCAACAAACTGAATTGTTCCGGGGTAAAGTTTGAAACCCCGATATATCTCACTTTCCCTGACTCCACAACTTTGCTTAAACCTGCAGCCGCGTCATCTGCATTCATAAGCGGACTCGGCCTGTGTATCAGTAACAGGTCGATATAATCTGTGTTCAGATTTACCAGTGATTGATTGACAGAGGTAACAATATAGTCGGCCGACAAATTATAGTGGGTTACTTCGTGTTCCGGTTTTCTATCCGAAACCAGGCATATTCCACATTTGGTTACCAGTTCAATCTGCTCTCTCAGGCTTTTTTGTCCCTTAAGCAGCTTACCAAAAATTCGTTCACATCCATAATCGCCGTAAATATCTGCATGATCAAAGGTTGTTACACCCAGGCTGATACACTCCTCTGTAAATTTATGAAGTTCCCGCTGAGATTTACCCCACTCATTTAACCTCCACATACCAGCCGAAATCCTGCTTATTTTAAGTCCCGATGGGTGAAGTGGTTCTTTCATGATTATCCAATATTTATCTGTTAGTTACACAATTATAAGGCTTTGCAAAACTCATCTGGTGATTTCAATAACGATAAAAGACATCAATTTGGCTATAATTTTAAACTTTTGAGCAGATCTATTTGAATTATTTGAACTTAAATATCATTTTAATAGACAGGGGTTTGTTAAACCCTGTAATAATTAATGAAGATTTAAAGGTATGTCAGAAGAAAAGTTTGAAAAAATGATTGATAATCCCACCAAGCATCAGTTAAAAGCATATTATGATGCGAAGGAGAAGGCTTGCAGAGATGCAATGAAATCAACCAAGTCAAAGAATCCTCATAACAGTGGATCGGACCTGGCAGATTTTTGGGATTACATCTATGAAGAATACTATGAAATTCAGTAATTGATAATCAGGAAGCCGGTTTTTTTCGCTTGTCGCCGGTGCCATTCGTATAAATTTTCCCTGATGCAAGTTTATCAGGGATGAGTACTCTCTTCCTGTTCTGATAATCAAGAATAAAGGCAACAATCAGCCCGATTGATAATCCTATCAGAAGAGAAAACAGGAACGGGACGAATATAAAGAATGAAATTATTCCGCCTGCTGTGGCTCCGAGATTACTGCATATGACCCATAATAATATTCTTTTTTCCAGCCTCATCAAATAATCTCCAAAGTCAGTTACGGTACGATAACCATAAGCATTCCGGGTTCAATAACTGCTGATATCGCCTTGATATTGATACCCAGTCCCTGGCCGTCACAATGAACTGCGAGGGGTGCTTCGGTATTTAAGGTAACTTTTTTACAGCGGATTCTGTTCACGCCTTTCAGTTTTTTTCCAGGCTGAAAGATAAACTTTGGTAAATACCACAGAATTCTTGGAACCGACATTTTTTCCAATATCAACAGATCGATATAACCATCAAATATGCTTGCATCAGGGGCAACTTTAAAACCACCCCCTTCTTCCGGCCCATTACATACCGTCACCATCAATAGCTCTCTCTCTTCTTCTTTACCGTCTATTGAAAGCTTCATCATACCGCCCCTGTAAGCATACACAGCTTTCAGAATACCGATAACATAGATCATCTGCCCTTTCACCCTGTTAATACCGGAGGCATAATAATTTGCCCAGCCATCCAGTCCAATTCCAAGTGTGTTTGCACACCAGGTTTCCACATCTCCGCTGCATCGGATCAGGTCAAGCGGCCGCTTTTTTCCGTTATGGATCAACTTCAGATTCTCCATCGGATCAGAAGGCAAACCCAGTGCATTTGCAAAGTCATTCCCGCTTCCAATCGGGATCACCCCAAGATCGGCACCCGACCCCGCTATTCCGTTCACTACCTGGTTGATCGTTCCGTCCCCGCCACAACCTATGATCAGGTTAAAATCCTTGGCTGCTTCTTTTGCAAAAAGACTGATATCCTTCTCTTTTTGTGTAACCCGGAACTCAGCATGATACCATAATTCATCTGCACGTTCTTTCAGGTGCTCAAGAATCCTCCCGGCCCGTCCTCTGCCGGCAGATGGATTATATATAAAACAAATTTTTTCTTTTTTTCTTTTCATCCAGTTGGAGATAACAAAAAATGAAGAATAATGGGAATAAAAATATTAAGCACTCATACCGTAGTACAGAAGTGAGAGAAAGAACAGATTAAAAGCAGCGAACCACCCCCAGTGAAGTGCATTAGTCAGTGTCGGGTTGGGGTCCTTTATATTCCATTCCTTATTTCGTCTCAGGTAATCAAAAAGTCCGCGCAGCCTCCACCAAAAATGGAGCTGCCTGAACCCAAAGTTCTCAAATACTGCATGAATCGTGATTGAAAATACATCCCGGAGACGGGTATGCGGCTTATAGGTCAGTTCATCAAGGAGAATAGATCCAACTGACAGTATTAACCCATATAAGACAGCGAATAAAATAAAGAGTATGGCAAACTCTGCATTCAGCAATCCTGTTATCATCAGTGTAAAGAATAACAGGTAACTGGCAAGTTCAAGAATCGGCCCAAGTAACTCAAAGAACAGATGAAAAGGCAGCGAAAACATTCCAAGCCAGCCATAATTCGGATTCCCGATCATCTTTTTATGTTTAAACAGTGTATCGGCAAGGCCACGATGCCAGCGATTTCGTTGTGCAGCAAGCTGATCCCAGCTTTCAGGCACTTTTGTCCAGCATACCGGTTCCGGAAGGTAACACATAGAGTAAGGCTTCCCTTTTTCAATAAAATGCTGATGCATATTTACGACAATTTCTATATCCTCACCGATAGATTCCCGGTTATAACCTCCGGTTTCGATCAGTGCCGTACGGTCAAAAACTGCAAAGGCACCGGAAATAATAATGAGCCCATCAACTGAAGACCATCCGATCCTGCCGAATAGAAATGAGCGTAAATACTCTACGACCTGGATTTTTCCCAAAAATGAATTTGGCGACAGAATCTGTTTCAACCGCCCTCTTTCAAAAACTGACCCATTTGCAATTCGTACGATTCCGCCCACAGCAATCGATGTTTCATCCTCCACAAAAGCGCGGAGCATCTTTTTCAGAATATCGGGTTCAAGCCAGGAATCGGAGTCAACATTACAAATCACATCTTTACGGGATGCATTGACACCTGCATTGAGAGCATCAGCTTTTTTACCGTTTTCCTTATCCAGTACGATCAGGTTTGGAAACAGGTTTGATTTGTACACCCCCTTCAGGGGTTTATGAGGTACAATCTCAGGTATAAAGCGTTCGGAAGGAAATAATTCAAACTCTTTTTGAAGAATCTCAAAAGTGTTGTCTGTGCTCCCATCATTGATCACAATGATTTCAAAATCGTTAAAATCCAGCTGAATCAGTGAATAGACCGTCGACCTGATATTCTCTTCTTCATTGTAGACCGGAAGCAATACGCTCACAGACTTGTACAGGTCAGAATCGAATAACCCGGTAATTTCATAAGCGTCCCGGGATTTATTGAGTTTTCTGGTTGAAAAGAATGATACGACCAGCAGGACCAGGTACACCGTATTGATAACAAAAAAATAACCCAGAATCAGCCAGGTGAGCAGATCTACAAGTATGATAGAATAGATAGCATTCATACGCCGGCCAGAAAATTCTCATTACCGATTTCCGCTTTTATCTGCCTGATGATTTCAGGGTTTGCATCATCAGGAATAAATGTTTCCGAGATCCATTCATAAGCCAGAATATCGATGTTGATAATATGGATTGCTGCCTCAACCTGAATCTGCAGATCATATTTTTGGCTTAAAAAATGAAAAAGTAATTCGATGCCTTCTTTGCCGTCAATTTTTGCCAGAGCGTGAATTGAAGCCCGAAGTATCAAAACAGAATTGACAGATAAAAGCAGCCGCTGTATTTCCAGGATCGTTTCCGGATGATGGAGCATACCGAGAGATTCAATCAAGCCGGCTATAAACGGTACATTTTTATCATCAAGCGGTGTATTCCTGAGCAGATCGAGAAGGTAGCGTGCATGATAATAATACCCCATTCCTCCCATTGCAATGGCGATGGATGTTCTGTGGCTGATCGGCAAATCAGGGTCGGTGATCAGAAGTGTAAGGTGTTTTCCCTCATCCAGCCACTGTTCTTTGTCCCGTTTTCTGAATCGGTAGAGCACTTCGTAGACAGCCAGCCTTGTTACATCTTTATTCCTGCAAAGGGATCGCAGTGCGTAAGCCCTGTCCTTAACATCTTCACTCGCCATTATTGCAATTGCTGCTGCATGTACAATATATCGTTCTTTATGGTTTAACAGAGGCCTTATTTTTTGAATATGGCCCCTGGCAAGCCATTCAAGCTCCCTGAAAAAAATCAATCCCCTGAGTACTTTTTTGTCAGATCTGCTCTCGATCAATCTTATATAATGATTGATAAAAACAGGTAGAGAAAGCAGTTTTTGGATTTTCTGTTTGTCATTTCCCCGCAGATTATTCTGAAGTTCATTGCTCAATTCAAACATCAGTCCGATACTGTCGGGATGATTTTCAATAAACTGTTCAATTTTGTCCATCCTGATATTCCCTGTCAAATAACCGATAAGGATTGTTGAGTACTCTTTTTTCCTGCTCTCTCTTCGCTCGGCTCTCCATTTTTTAACCGACCGTGTAAAAATAGCTACAATAATCAAAATTGAAGTGATACATCCAAGCAACCAGATACCAATCCAAAGTAAATCTATTGCCTGTGAAGCCATAGAGTTGTCATCTGTCTATTTCAATAACCTGCGGACACGGATAAGAACTTCTTTCATCATGAAAGGTTTGGTCATATAGTCATCGGCACCAAGCTCAAACCCGTCTTCGATATCTTTTTCCCTGTTTTTAGAGGAAAGAATGATGATTTTTGGCTGAACTTCAAAAGGTGCTTCCCGGATACTTTTCAAAACACTCAGCCCCGGCAACCCGGGCAATACCAAATCAAGAAGTATAATATCCGGGCTCAGTGTTTTGGCAACCTTCAGGCCTTCCCAGCCATTACTACTCGTTGCAAAATCGTATGGCAGTGACTTGAATTTATAATTAAACAACTCAAGCAGTATTTCATTATCCTCAATCATAAGTATCAAAGGATCCCTGATGGATACAGGTTTAATCCCATAATCCGGTAATCCTGCCGGTTCTCTATCCCCGATATCAAGCGTTAATTGATTTGTTTTCATATAGTTGCGTCAGAGAGAACATCTGTTTTTTATAGCTGTCGTAACAAAATAGAAACAATCTTTTAATCTAAGCCAATTTTAGAGGATTTTAACCCAAAAAACCGTTTTATCTTTATTGCCCTAAAGTATGATCACTTATTATAACCGCATTCAATTTATCGAAATAAGTTTTTTCCCGCTGTTAGTATATCTTAACTTTACACTATAACGACGATCGAGTGTGATGATGGAGCAGATTTCAATCCTGTAATCGTTCGATATTATTTAGTAAATGATGCAGATGCGACTCAAGGGTTTCATAAGGCCTGTACCCTTTCGCAATTGTCCCGGTTTCGTCACCCAACCGAAGCAGCAG
>SLKH01000185.1 GCA_007134665.1 Balneolaceae bacterium | reverse complement strand
CCTCAGCCTCAGCAACAACCTGCCCCTCAACCACTTCATCATCGTCGTCTTCTTCTCTGTCAACTTCTTTCAATCGCTCTCTCAAATTTTCAATAGCAGAATCCATACTTTCAACCAAAGAATCAAAATCACCCAGTGCGACCGCATTAGACAACTCTGTTTTGAGCTCCTCATAGCCTTTTATAGCTGTATCGAGTTCATCTTGTTGAAGATCATTCCATGCAGAAACAGCCTCATTCACTTTTTTTTCAAGAACTGAGAATTCTTCACGAAAATTTTCCAACTCTTTATCAATATTCTCAGGTTCAAACACGGTAAGCTTACGAACATCAAAATGAGCACTCTTCTTGAGATACAACTCACCTTCTTCTGTTACATATGCAAATTTGTTTTCAAAAAGATAATTGTTGGCGGGCGGTGTTTTATTTTCTGAATCGGACAAAACGATACGATTTTTCTGGTGCACATTTACGGCTCGGAGCCTGCTTTATTACAGATAAGTAGTTTAAACAAGATTCATTTTCTACGCAACTAAAACCATGGAACTTAAATTTTTAATCCTACATTCAGATTTATCGGTCAGTCTGTAAAAAATAAACCCGTTAGCTTCATCAGATACTAACGGGTTTACAAAGTCAGTTACAGGATGATCAGTTCTCTTTAAACAGATGTACATCCCGTTGCGGAAACGGAATAGACAATCCTTCTTTATCAAATGTTTTATAAACCTGTTCATTCATACGGAAAAATACCGGCCAGTAATCAGCTGCATCAACCCAGGCTCTGACAGTAATATCTACAGAACTGTCGCCCAGCTCTTTTAGTGCCAGAAATGGTTCCGGATCATTCAAAACTCTATCGTCTTCTGAAAGCAGTCTTTTCAGCACTTCATAAGCTTTGTCAAGGTCATCGCCATATCCGATACCGAAAGTCCAGTCGACCCTTCGGTTAGGCTGCCTTGAGAAATTCGTCAATGACCCCGTGGCAAGCGGCCCGTTTGGTATGATCACGGTTTTGTTATCAGGAGTAGTGAGAATAGTTACAAATATTTGTATTTCTTTTACGGTACCCATATGTCCCTGGGCTTCTACGAAATGCCCTACTTTAAATGGCTTGAAAAACAAAATCATCACACCACCGGCAAAATTCTGAAGTGTTCCGGATAATGCCAAACCAACAGCAAGGCCGGCAGCAGCAAGGATAGCGATAAAGGAAGTCATTTCAACTCCCAACATCCCTAACGCTGTGATATATACCATAATTTTCAACAACACTGATAGAAGGCTAACGATAAATCCCTTGAGAGTCGCTTCTGTATCCCCTTTATCAAGTCCTTTTTTCACCCCTTTTACAATCAGTTTTACAAGCCATAAACTAATTACAAGTGTCAGTATAGCAAATAGTAGATTTGGCCCGTACTCCATCACTATACCCATAAAATCAATATTGGTCAGATCAGTATTATCCATGGTTAGTTATTTTCATAAGTTAATGTTAAAGGTAAGTCTCTCGACCGGCCGATTATTCAAACGCCTTGTCACAAACTGAATCCCCCCCCCTGGAAATTCAGGCATGGACTGAAAATAAATAAATCGCCAGCCATATAATAGTTAGCTCTTATCATCCCCTAAGCTAAAATACCCTCAGGCTGCTTCCCTTTTTATGTATGTAAAATAAGGTCAGACAAGCCTGAAGGAAAATTTCTGCATTTCATTCGATGAAACAGCACTATGATAAAGATTGTCTGATTCTTTGAATTTCAGCTTACCCGCAAAGAATCAATTATTCAAGGTGACTTCTGAGCATCCAGGCAGTTTTTGAATGAACTTTAAGCCGGTGTGTAAGCAGATCAATGGTTGCTTCGTCATCTGCATCCTGGCATGGGTTCAGTGCTTCACGTGCAGTTCTCAGAATTGTCTCATTTGCTTCGGCTGCTCTTCTGATCATCTCTAATGCATCCGGCTGATCGGTATCTTCCTGGATACTTGTGATCTCTGAATACTCACGAAAGGAACCGGGTGCCCTGAATCCAAGAGCCCGTATGCGTTCGGCAATTTCATCAATGGCTTCTGCAAGTTCCGTATACTGTTCTTCAAACATTTCATGAAGCGGATGAAACAACTTGCCTGTTACATTCCAGTGATAATTGTGGGTTTTCAAATATAGCATGTAAGAGTCGGCAAGTACTTTGGCCAAACCTTCAGCAATAGCTTTTCTGTCGTCCTTGTTTATTCCTATGTTGACTTCCATTGATTTCGTCCCGTTTATTGATGTTGTTGTACTCATGATTGTCAGCTTATTTTTTAATTATCCGATTCTATTCTTATTACAAATTCAATCGGAACATCATTCCAAAAAAATAGCCCTGTGCAACAGAGTACAGGACTAAAAAGTAAGGCAGGTTCTATTATTATTTTCTCTCAGGACAATCAAAAAGCCGGAATGTTTATCCTATTTTAAAACGTCCATCTCAGGTTTTATCTTTAGGATTCAACTCCATGCACTTCTTTTAAAATTGCCTGTGCATTTTTATCCTTTTTTTGCATCACCCTATGCTGCAGATTCGTAACAATCTCAGGCTGAGCTTTTTCATATGCAAGCTCTTTTGCAACCTTCTCGTCATTGGTTCTGATCAGATCAAAAATATCATCAGCCCTGACAATACTATATAATCTATCCTCATTAAATGCATGAGAACGATACTCCTCATATTTCTGAAATAACTCCGGAAAATCTTCACTTTTATCAGCCTTGTCGATAATTTCAACATCTTCAGGCCCTTCTGCACTCAGCGGGGTTTTACAAAGAAAATAAAATTTCTGTTTGTAAATCATCTTTATTTAACAATCATTTGTGAATATTGATATCGCTTGTAATATACTCAATTATCCTGTTTTATTCATCTTATACAGCCGAATCAAGAATCCTGGGAATCACAAACCATTTCAATGAGTTCATACCTGTTTCTATATGCTTCCATTGCCTTGTCTGCACTTCAATACAGGCAACGGCAGCAGTTGGAAATATGAAAGAACCGGAATCTTTTCCAACCACGATCAAATCCAGTAATTCCTCCATCAGAGGGTTATGCCCTACAAGCATTAACTTGTTGACACTGGAATGTACCCTACTTATCGATTCGATATAGGAGTCCACGGATGAAAAATAAAAATCATCATTCCACTCAATCCTATCCTTCACTACACCGGCTGATTCTGCAACCAACCCTGTCGTTTCCATTGCCCTTTTAGCTGGTGAGCTGATAATCAGGTCAGGACTGTAACCACTATTCCTGAGAAAATGCCCCATTTTTGGAGCATCTTTCCGGCCCCTGTTCGAAAGCGGGCGATCATAATCTTTCAAACCGGCTTCACCCCAGGATGATTTGGCATGTCTCATTAATAACAGGTACATAAAGCAATCGGGTTAAAAATTATTGCAAAACAATTGGACCGTATCAATTAGTTTAATCGATCCCCGGCTTCTCTCAAAATATATTTTGGCGCATAAAGTGTCAGAATGACTCCGCGTACAATCATAAATAAGACCATTGCAAGCCATAATCCATGTACTCCAATTAATTCTGTTCCGATGTAAAATGCCGGAAGGAAAAACAGGCAGGTTGAAATAATCATGGTATTCCGCATAGGAACAGTAGCAGTGGCTCCAATAAAAATCCCATCCCACATATAACAGATACTTGAAACCAGTGGTGCTGCTATCGTCCACCAGACAACCATCAGGGCCAGATCAATAACTTCCGCCTGATTAGTAAAAATGTTAAGAATCTGAATATGAAATATTCCATAGATAATTGATCCGATGGCACTCAGAAAAATACCCCACCCCATGGTATAATAAACAGTTTTCTTCAGATTCTCCCGGTTTTTGCCGCCGGTGTATCGTCCTACCAGGCTCTCTGCAGCATATGCAAATCCGTCTATTCCATATGAAGCAATCATCCATAACTGAAGCAGAACTGTGTTCGCTGCAAGAATTACATCCCCCTGGGCTGCTGATTTTGCAGTAAAAAATGAGAAAGTGAAAATCAGGCACAGTGTTCGAATAAATATATCTCTGTTTACAGTAAAGAATTTTCTGATCTCATTAAAATCCAGGAATCGCTCTTTTACATAGTGTTTTAAATACCGGCCATATCTTTTTAAAAAAAGTATAATTGCAAGCAGAAGCCCAAGATACGTTGCAATCAGCGTACCCCATGCCACCCCGTCAACATGCATCCCGAAACCATAAATAAACAGGATATTCAAACCTATATTTAATAGATTCAAAAAGATCGTTACAATCATCGGGTATTTAGCATTTTGCATCCCGAGAAACCACCCGTTGATTCCGTATAATGCAAGGACCGCTGGTGCCGTATAAACCCTGATGTCATAATAGACGAGGGCAAACTGTTCCACTTCCATACTGCTTTCGATAATCCAGAAACTTAAATCCGCAATCGGTTTTTGCAGAATCAGAATCGCCGCACCGAGGCTGATTGCAACTGCCTGAACCCTTGCAAAGATCATAATCATCTCGGTACGGTCACGGGCACCATACGATTGTGCCGTAAGCCCGGTTGTACCCATGCGAAGAAATCCAAATCCCCAGAATAGAAAATTGAAGATCATTCCACCCACAGCAAGAGCACCCAGGTAATAGACCTCATCGAGATGCCCAACAAGTGCAGTATCGACAGCTCCGAGCAATGGCACCGAGATATTGCTGATAATATTGGGTATGGCCAGTTTTAGAATTCGTTTATTCAATGTGATATAACAGCCGTGTGTATCTGAAATCAACCGGAAACAGGAAAATGCCGGATTGGTCAGTATTCCAACTTATAAAGCTCATGAAACTAAGTCATTCCTTCTCATAAAAAAACTTTCACCTTTTTTGAATGCAGGCAAATACTCCCTCTGTTTGATGAATAAAAACTTCATAAATCATCTTTAACGTTTATACTGAAGGTGATTTCGAAACTTTTTTATAAATTCTGCTGGTTTCAAAACCTAAAGTTGCATATCTACATGCCTGCGTTTATTTTCTGTTTCCACTTTTTGAAGGGGTGCCTATTCAGTGAATCTTAATATTAACAACTCATGGATTTAGAAACTCGAAACAAAATTATAACTATCGTTCTTGGTGTTGTCATCATTTTTCTTGGCTATTATTTGTACAGATCAATTGTAGATCCTTATCAGGAAGTACTGCAACAACAGGAAATGACCGAACGTGTCCAGCACAGGATGGGCCTTGTAAGAGATGCACTGATACAATATCGAAATGAACAAGGTGAATTCCCGCCTACAGATGGAGGATTGGATACATTGATCACTTTCCTGAAAACAAATGAACGGATGGTTCAGCAAGGGGAAACCCTTTTTGAGGAGCGTCCGCCCTCAGTTTATAATCCGGATTCTCTAAAATTTTCACCCCGGCCGCCTCATAATGAGTTTGCATACACTTTGAATGATACTCTAAGGCCTCAAATCTATCTTCTTGAGGATCCTGACTCTGATATGCGTATTGGTGATCTTGAAAGAACTACACTGCTTAACGCTCCTAACTGGAATTAAATTCAATGTCTTCGGCTGGTGAGTGTCTGGGGTTATGTTTTGCTGATCATCAGCTTTTCTATGCAGTAAGTGATGCAAACCGGCCGAAACACCTGCTTCATATCGGGTGTATCGATTTTAATTTCAGTATTAAAGAAATTATTACAAATGTTACGGCGAACCGTGATCATTTTTCCGGGCTGTCAAATTCCATATTTCAGTTGCATCAAACTTTCGATTGCAGTTTAGCCAGGCTTTTGATCCCTGTTTCTTTTGAGTGCTGGAGTATTCTGCCCCGGCTTGTTTACGAAACTCCTGATGAGAGAGAAGACCATCTCTCAATTCTCATGAATGGCATGCCGAGACATGAGCTTGAAACTACCTGGTTTGACCTCAGTAATCAGGATCACAAACTCCTTCTCATACGAAACAGAGAATTGCTCAAACAGTTCAGGGATTTACTGTCTCCTTTCAGTCAAACAGATTTTATCAGTGAATTCGAACTTGGCAGCGAGTGGAATAATCACGCCAACAGAAATGGTACATGTTTGACGGTAAACTGTCTCTCCGGCCATTTGGCTATATCCTCCTACATGCTGGGAAAACTGAGAGGTACAACTTATATCTATTTTGATTCCGTTAATGACCTCCCATTTCTCTGGACTTATTACGGACAGGAACTGAAATGGTTCAATGGAATTCATGATGACGTTTTTGTTTATGGACCTAACAGTGTCGATGTAATCGAAGTTATGTCTTCCTATTTCAACGAAACCGGAAAGATTACACTGCTGAATAATCTTGAATCCATAGGGGTGGAAGCAGAGGAATCGACTTACGGTTTTAAGCTTGAAAGTGCATTTCCTGCAATTATGCTGAGCCTTAACAGCAGCAAACAAGTTCCGACAACCACAACATCATGAGAATCATAACCGGAAAACTGAAGGGACGAAAAATTCCGATTCCCGATACCGGTGAACTCCGGCCTACAGCAGACCGCACTAAAGAGGGCATTTTCAGTGTCATTGCTGCCCGTTGGTTTTTTGAAGGGTGCCGGGTACTCGATCTTTTTGCAGGCAGCGGAAATCTTGGATTTGAGGCGATCTCAAGGGGAGTTGATCACGTAACCTTCGTCGACAGCCACTCCGCTCACCTCAAACACATTGAAAAAATGTCGCGCGAGTTCAAAGTTGATCACCAGGTAACGGTAATTCTTAAAGAAGTTGAGGAATACCTCAATAGGCCGCCGGTACCATTCGATTTAATATTTTCTGACCCTCCATACGACTACCCTTACATGACGGATATGCTAAATCACATTATACTGGATGGCTGGTTAAATCCGGAAGGGTGGTTCATTCTTGAACATGATAAACGGCACAATTTCAAAGAACACTCTCACTGTTTTTACATAAAACCGTATGGAAGAACAACCGTTAGCATCTTTCAGGCACAACCTGTAGATTCCAATTAGATACTCTTCGTGAACCTTGGAGTCCTCGTGACTTCGTGGCGAATTTTACTGAATGTCTATAAGGTTTGATAAACTATTTTCTTACAGCCTCTTCAAGGAGGGGAGTGTTTTACCTGATTTATAATCAAATTCAGGATTTTAAGCGTATTTTGATTCAAATTTAGGTACAGAATATCTACCCTTCAGAAGGAGTAGAAGTGATGTTTGATAATTGAAACTAACCAGGCGACAATTGACAGATTCGACCAAGACCAAATCCGCGCTGTTTCCGGGCTCCTTCGATCCCATCACCTATGGCCATCTCGATTTGCTTGAAAGAGCTGCAAAACTTTTTGATAAAATAATTGTCACAGTTGCAGTTAATAATCGTAAAAGTTCGGTCTTTAGCGGTGAGGAAAGGGTTGATCTCATCAAAGAATGTATTCGTCATAAAAGCTGGCATAGTCAGATTGAAGTGGAACAATTTTCCGGATTACTAATCGACTTTGCCAGGACAAAAAATGTCAAAGTTCTTGTTCGCGGAGTCCGGCAAATCTCTGATTTTGAATATGAATTCCGAATGGCGCTTACCAACCGCCGACTGGCTCCTGAAATTGACACCGTTTTTTTGATGCCTGATGAGCAACTGACCTTTATATCTGCATCTATCGTTAAGGAAATTGCTTATTGGGGTGGTGATCTCACATCTTTTGTCCCGGATAATATTGCCGATGCATTGATCAGCAAATTTTCTGATCAGCAGGAGAAGGAATCCTGACACTTTTGTAGCATTCTGAAGCTCATTTTCATATTTTCAGCTCTCTTTAAAATCGAATAACAGGATCAGCATATGATATCCCAAAGGGCCCAAAATCTTTCTCCATCGGAAACTCTTAAAATTTCTGCAAAAGCCAAGGAGTTGATCAGGCAGGGAAAATCTGTCATTTCACTCAGTGCAGGCGAACCCGACTTCAAAACTCCGAAGCATATTTGTGAAGCAGCTATCAAAGCAATTGAAGATGGTTTTCACGGATATACCATGAATACGGGTACACCCGAACTCAGAGATGCCATAGTGTCAAAACTGAAACGGGATAACGGCCTTGATTATTCGCCAGCAGATATTGTGGTTTCCAATGGTGCAAAACAGTCTATCGGGTTTACCATGCTGGCCACCATAAATCCGGGGGACGAAGTCATTATTCCTTCTCCGTATTGGGTTTCCTACCCCGAAATGGTAAAACTGGCAGAAGGTACCCCTGTTACTTTAAAAACTTCTATCGATAACAATTATAAACTCCGGCCGGAAGACCTCGAAGAAGCAATCACGGGGCGTACAAAAATGTTAATCCTGTGTTCACCTTCCAACCCGACCGGTGCCATGTATACGCCTGATGAACTGGAAGCAATCGCCGGTGTATTGAGAAAACATCCTGACGTATTGATCCTCTCGGATGAGATCTACGAATATAT
>SLKH01000227.1 GCA_007134665.1 Balneolaceae bacterium | reverse complement strand
CTTGCTCAGTTTTTCGGTTATCTGCCATTTGATCGAGCATTGAAACAGTTGCTTCGCTTTTCAGGATCTCTACAGCTTCTGTATATGAAATGCGGTGAAATTTGTTCTCTGCTGCCTGTTTCAGATATTTAGTTTCCCTTTCGAGAATTTCCAGCTCTTTTTTGCACCTGTCGAGAACATGGCTGAGAATTCGTTTTATCATGGCTTCAGCAAGATCCATGTTCATATCAAGATCATAAAAAGCCATCTCCGGCTCAATCATCCAGAATTCAGTCAAATGCCGGCGGGTTTTACTTTTTTCGGCCCTGAATGTTGGGCCAAATGTATATACTTTCCCGTGAGCCATTGCCATCGCCTCTGCATATAATTGGCCCGATTGAGTCAGGTATGCTTTTTCATCAAAATAATCTGTTTCAAAGAGGGTAGTTGTTCCTTCTGCTGCATTTCCGGTGAATATGGGTGCATCGAGCTGCATAAACTCTCTTTCATGGAAGAACTGATGCAATGCATGGATAATTTCATTTCTTACTCTCATTGCTGCCCATTGGCGCTGGCTTCTCAGCCAAAGGTGCCTGTTTTCCATCAGGAATTCAATGCCATGATCTTTTGGAGTAATTGGATAATCTTCAGCTATTTGAATGACATTGAGATCAGTTACATGCAACTCATACCCGCCGGTACTTCTCTCATCTTCAACTACTTTTCCTTTAATTTCAACTGAACTCTCCTGTTTTAACCGGGCTGCTTCATTCCATACTTCATCAGGTACATCATCTTTTGCCACTATACACTGACAAAGGCCTGAGCCATCTCTAACTTCAATGAACTGCAGCGATTTGCTGCTTCTGTAATTGTATACCCAACCCTTCAGGGTAACCTCTTCATTTACAAATTGTTTTAGATGATTTATATAAGTCATTGTTGCTGATGAATTCAGATTAATTTCAATATTCCATAATTAATGATAATATTAGCCGGAAAAATTAAAACGGAGATCTTAAAATAAGAAGTTAAACTTTTTATGCATTTTCAGGAAGCAGCAAGGTTTCACTATACATTTCCCTGTTAAAAAATTCACCCGAAAATTCCCTGACATCATCGACTGTTACATTATCAATATTACTGACCAGTTCATCCAGTGTAACAAACCTGTTAAAATAGAGTTCACTCTTTGCAAGCCTGGTCATTCTGTTACTCATACTTTCCTGTGAAAGTAATAATTTTCCCTTTAATTGTGATTTTGCCTCTGCCATCTCTCTGTCTGGAACAGCTTCCTGTTGAAGTTTGTCAAATTCTTCATTGATCAATTCACGAACATGGTCAACATAATCCTTATCTGTTCCAATATAGACACCAAATAACCCGGAATCTGTATAAGATTGATTAAATGTGCCTATCGAATAACAATACCCATATTTTTCCCTGACATTCTGATGAAGCCTGGAACTCATTCCTCCCCCAAGTACGGTATTTGCCAGTAACAGCAGGTATTTGTCTTCATCATCAAAATGCAGACCTCTTCTGCCAATAATCATGTGGGTTTGTTCGATCGGTTTTGTAATCGTTTCTTTGTGAATTTTATATGGGGTTAATTCATGAATAAATGCATTCTTTTTATCTGATTTTCCTTCACCCAAAAACGATTCAACAAGATCAACTACCTGCTCATGTTCCACATTGCCAGCAACGGATACGAGTATATTCCATGGCTGATACCGATTCTCGACATATTCAAATAAGTCATTGCGTTTAAATGAGTTTACGGTTTTTTCATAACCTATTATTGGCCTGCCAAGCGGATGATCTGAAAAAACTTTACCACTGAACTCTTCGAAAAGATAATCTTCCGGGCTATCCCTGTACATCTTCATCTCTTCAATAACCACCTTTTTCTCCTTCTCTATTTCATTTTCCGGAAACTGTGAATTTTTTACCATATCGGAAAGAACTTCCAAAGCACGTTGCAGTTCAGTATCGAGTGACCGGGTATAGTAACAAGTATATTCATTTGAGGTAAATGCATTCATATATCCCCCTACTGATTCCATACTTAAAGCGATATCGTAAGCAGAGCGCTTTTCTGTTCCCTTGAATAACATATGTTCAAGAAAATGAGTTATTCCGGCCTTTTGATCGGGTTCATCCCTGCTACCTGTTTTTACCCATATACCGACTGCAACGCTTTTGACACTTTCAACGCGTTCAGTAACCACTTTTAAGCCATTTTTAAATTCCGTTTTCTCAACAAAATCTATCTTTTCCCAATTATTCATTCTTTATAGTTAAGTCATTATTCTTAGTGTTTGACGGAGTATTGTTTCGTCTATTTTGTGAGTAGACCAACCAGATCCGGTCAACGATATATAAAAAACGCCATCCCGTTCTGATCAGGATGGCGTAATTGAAAGTTTTTGAAAGATTATAGTTCTATTTAATCTTCATCTTTAGGAAGCAGTGCTTTTCTGCTTAGTCGCAGTTTATTGCCATGCTCAACCTTAAGCAATTTCACCTCAATCTGGTCTCCGACTGATAATACGTCATTGATATTCTTGACGTGAGAGTGATTAACTTCAGAAATATGCAGCAACCCTTCCCTGCCTGGCACGATCTCAACGAATGCACCGTAATCTTTTAATGCTTTTACTGTACCTGTATAAACGGAACCTTCATCAAGCTGGCCTGTGATTGCCTTAATTCGTTCTTTTGCTTTTTCTGCATTTTCAAGGTTTTCAGATGAGATGGTTATCAAACCGTTACCCTTGTCATCTTCCTCAACGATGATCTCGGTATTGGTTTCCCGCTGAAGGGTTTGTATTACCTTACCACCCGGGCCAATCACTGCGCCAATCATATCACCATCAATCTGCATTTTAAGGAACTGAGGGGCATATTCTGACAACTCTTTTCTTGGTTCTGAAATCGTTTCGGCCATCTTTTCAAGAATATGCATCCTTCCCTGATGAGCCTGTTGCAGAGCCTCTTCCAGGATCTCAAAGCTGATTCCCTTAACTTTCATATCCATTTGAGTCGCTGTGATACCCTCGGTGGTACCTGCAGTTTTAAAATCCATATCACCCATGAAATCCTCTTCACCACGGATGTCAGACAAAATCACATGATTATTATCACCGATGATAATCCCCATTGCAATTCCTGCCACCGGTTTCTTTAGTGGCACACCTGCATCCATTAATGCCATAGATCCGCCGCAAACAGAGGCCATTGAGGAAGAACCATTGGATTCAAGAATATCTGAAATGATCCTGATCACATAACCGAATTCATCAAAACCCGGCATCATCATTTTTAGTGAGCGTTCTGCAAGTACACCATGGCCAATTTCACGCCTTCCGGGGCCTCGGAGAAATCCAGCCTCTCCAACACTGTAAGGTGGAAAATTATAGTGCAGCATAAACTGTTTCGGTTCTTCATGAAACAGTGTATCCACATTCTGTTCATCCCGTTTTGATCCAAGTGTAACAGAAACGAGTGCCTGGGTTTCACCTCTTGTAAATATAGCAGAACCATGTGCTCTCGGAATATATCCTACTCTTGTCCAGATATCCCGGATATCTGCCGGGCCACGGCTATCAATTCTTCGTTTCTTTTCAAGAATTTGATTTCTGAGTTCAGTTTTTTCAATGTCACTAATAAGGTTAAGAGCATCGTCGATTAAACCTTCGAAATCCTCGTTATCAGCGAGTACTTCTTTAACGATTTCTTTTACTTCGCGTATTTTTTGGTTGTATTCTTCTTTACCAAGACCAATTCCAACAACTTCCTTTATTTTATTTTCAGCGAGTTCATAAACTTTCGCTTTCAGTTCTTCATTCTCCGGTTCAGGCTCAAAATCCCGTTTTTCAATACCAAATTCGCTGCGTAATTCTTCCTGAAATGCACAAAGTTTCTTGATCGCTTCATGACCTGCCTTGATCGCATCAAGCATTTCAGCTTCCGTTACCTCTTCCATTTCACCTTCAATCATCAGCACGCTATCGGCAGTACCTCCAATGATCATATCGATGTCACTACTTTTCAGCTCATCAATCGTCGGGTTTATGATAAATTCTCCATCCACCCTGCCTACACGAACTTCGGCCATCGGTCCGTCAAATGGGATATCTGAAATATGTGTAGCAGCTGAGGCTCCGAAACCACCAAGAACATCGGCCTGATTTTGTCCATCAGAGGAAATTACATAACAAATTACCTGTGTTTCATTGTAGTAGCCTTTAGGAAAAAGCGGGCGCATACTTCTGTCAATCAGGCGGCTTGCAAGCACTTCAAGATCTGAAGGCCGTCCTTCCCGTTTCATGAACCCGCCCGGAAACCGGCCGGCTGCTGAAAAGCTTTCTCTGAGATCAACAACCAAAGGAAAGAAATCCTGTCCCGGCCTTGCTTCCCGGGCACTGACGATCGTACAAAGCACCATTGTCTCTCCCATTTTTACGACTACAGCTCCATCAGCAAGTTTTGCAAGTCGGCCTGTTTCAATGGATAAAGTTTTACCTGGCGCAAATTCTATACTTCTAAAATCTTCGTTCATATGTCTTTTTCTTATTATTCAATTTCTTTTCTATAAGATTGCAATATTAATACTCTCGAATATATTGCAACGTGATTAGCTGTCAAAACCAAAGTTGACTGAAAGCAAAAAGGCACGCTGATGACGTGCCTTGAATTCAGGATAACTTATTTTCGTATACCCAATTCCTTGATTAACTCACGATATTTATTAATATCTTCCCTCATCAGATAATTCAGGAAACGCCTTCGTTTACCAACTTTTAAAAGCAATCCTCTTCGTGAGGCATGATCTTTCTTATGACCTTTCAGGTGTTCTGTCAAATGGTTGATCTGTTCAGTTAACAGGGCAATTTGAGCTTCTGTTGAACCACTGTTTTCAGCAGATCCACCAAACTTTTTAATAATTTCTTGTTTCTTTTCTTTCGTAAGACTCATTTCAGTATTTATTAACGATTTTTGCTATTCGTAACAGCTTTGAAAGATAAGCTTAATTCATCTTTTAGGCAATTAATCAAAACTCTTTTAGAATTTCATTACTTATAAATTTATCCTGCCGGAGCTGATCTACAAGCTCATCCAGTCCGGCAAATTTTTTTTCATCCCTTATCCGGTCAATAAAATGTACCTGAATTGTGTTACCATAAATATCTCGATCAAAATCAAAAATATGTACTTCTAAAGTTTCAGCTGCTCCATCAAAAGTCGGGCGAATACCGATATTCATCATTCCATTGTAAAACTCATTTTCAATTTTCACCCTGACGGCATACACACCATTTTTTGGAATTGCTTTATTTGGATGTTCCGGTTTGATATTGGCAGTAGGGAATCCGATTTCTCTGCCGCGGCTGTCACCATGAACTACTGTTCCATTCAACAGATAGGGACGTTCAAGAAGCTTTGAAGCAAGTTTAACGTCACCTTTATCTTGTAATGCTTTTCTGATGACACTACTGCTGACTGTTTTATTACCTACTTCCTGTTTGGAAACCACTTTGACATTAAATCCCAGTTCTTGTCCAAGTGATTCGACAGTTTCAATTGTACCTTCACGGTTTCTGCCGAATTGATGATCATACCCGATAACAAATTCTTTCACACCAATCTTTTCCCAGATTATATTTCTTACAAATTCTCCTGAACTTAACAATGAAAAATCCCTGTTAAAGGGAATGACGATCATCTCATCAATTCCGATATCTGATAATAATTGCCTCCTCTCTTCAAGTGTACTTAATAATTTGATCCCTGCCTTACCGGGACTTATAATTTCCCTCGGATGCGGATCAAATGTTACGATAACACTTCTACCTCCAATTGATTTAGCTGATTTGATCACCTGGTTTATTAAAACTCTGTGTCCGGCATGAACACCGTCAAATGTTCCCACAGTAACTGCTGAATTTTCATTCCGAATTGCAGATTTTAAATATACCAATTCAGCCATTTGTGCTCCATGTATTAAAATTTTCAATTTGCCAGGCGGTTTGATCAGAGAAATAACCGATCCCGGTTCTTCTTAATGCAGACAGATACCCAAGGGAGCCGAGTTGTATTGCAAGATCATTTGCCAGTGATCTTACATAAAAACCTTTTCCACATTTGATTTTTAATGTAATTCTCGGCAAATCAAATTCAAGTAATTCAATATCATGTACAATTACCTTCCGTGGATCAGGTTTAACCTCAATTCCCTTTCGTGCAAGTTCATACATACGTACACCATCTTTCCATAGAGCAGAGTATACAGGCGGTGTTTGATCAAATTCACCAGTAAACTTTTTTTTTATTGTAGCAAGCAGAGTTGATTGATCGATATGCGACCACTCTGTCCGATCGGATACCTCAGAAGCCGAATCAAAACTTGGGGTTGATGCACCAAATGTGATTTCGGCAATATATGTTTTTGAAAGATCCTGGAATTGGCTAATGGATTTTGTTGCCTTGCCACAACATAATATCAATAAACCGGTAGCAAGGGGGTCAAGCGTTCCGGCATGGCCCACTTTTTTAACAGGAATCCGATTTCTGATATATTTTACCACGTCAAAACTTGTCCAGCCAAACGGTTTATCAACGGGAATCACAGCTCCATTAATAAATAGATCTTTTTCCGGATAATCGGCTGTACTATTGTCAAGAACGGGTAACTGTTTGATGGGGATTACGTTAGCCATCAGATGGATTTACTCTTCGTCCCGGCTTTTTCTGTTTTCTCTGTCTTTTTTTACTTTACTAAATAACGATTCCATTTTGTTTACATATTCGGCTGAATCATCAACGTAAAAATGGAGCTCAGGAATTCTTCTCACCTGATGACGAATTCTTCTTGCAAGTTCATAACGAATTTCATCAGTGTGGTCATCGATATGCTGGAAAATCGTTTCTGGTTCGCGGCCTGGTGAAAAAACACTGATATAAGCCTTAGCGATCGACAGGTCGGGTGTTACCCTTACCCTGGTTACTGTGATAAATGATCCGCTTAACTGATAATCCTGTTGAAGAATTTCACCAAGATCTTTTTGAATGACAGCGCCGAGACGTTCGGTTCGAATACTCATAACATTACCAATATCAACTTTGTCTATTCTACTTCTGAAATCTGATCTACAGATCGATTCAGCAATATAAATCACTGAATCATTAGGTGATTAACGAGTTGAGTCTTCCAGTTTCCTTTTCTCTTCAACGATCTTGTAACACTCTATTTCATCGCCTACTTTAAGATCGTTATACCCGACAATACTAATACCACACTCATAACCGGACTGTACTTCTTTTACGTCATCCTTAAAACGTTTAAGTGAATCGATATTTCCTTCATAAATCACTACTCCGTCACGTATTACACGGACTGGTTCATTACGGTTAATTTTCCCGTCGGTAATATAACAACCTGCAATTGTTCCGATCTTGGAAACTTTAAATATTTCCCTCACTTCAGCAATTCCAAGCATCTCTTCCTTAATCTCCGGGCTTAATAATCCTTCAAGTGCATCCCGGACCTCATCGACGGCATCATAGATAACACTGAAGAGTCGAATATCGATATTTTCATTTTCGGCAAGTTTACGGGCATTGGAAGTTGGCCGTACCTGGAAACCGATGACAATACCATCAGATGCTGACGCCAGAAGCACATCCGATTCAGTGATAGCACCTGAGCCAGTATGAATAATATTAACAGCAACTTCATCTGTACTAAGTTTTTGTAATGCACCGGAAAGAGCTTCTATTGAACCGTCAACATCAGCTTTGATGATAATATTCAATTCGGAGATTTCACCAAGAGCCATTCTTCTTGAAAGGTCATCAAGTGTAAGATGCTTGGTTTTTCTGAGATTTTGTTCACGTTTAAGCTGCTGCCTCTGGTTGGCTATATCCTTTGCAGCCTTTTCGTCTTTAGGTACTACTAATTTATCTCCTGCTTGTGGAATATCATCAAATCCCATAAGCTGAATAGGTGTTGAAGGGCCAGCTTCTTCGAGCCTTTGGCCGTGTTCATTTTCCATTGCCCGAACACGTCCGAACACCGGGCCCGCCACAAATGGATCACCTATTTTTAATGAACCGGTTTGAATAAGAACGTTTGCTATGATACCCTTGCCCTTATCAATCCTTGATTCCAGCACAACACCGGAAGCTCTTCTTTTCGGGTTGGCTTTTAATTCCATTAATTCAGCTTCAATCAATACTTTTTCAAGAAGCTCTTCAATTCCTTCACCTGTCATAGCAGAGACTTCAGCAGACTGATTATTCCCGCCATATTCTTCAACGATTACACCATGTTCGGAGAGCTGTTGCTTTATCTTATCGGGATTTGCCCCATCCTTATCAATTTTATTGATTGCAACTACAATGGAAACACCAGCTGCTTTCGAGTGATTGATCGCTTCTATCGTTTGAGGCATTACAGAGTCGTCAGCGGCAACCACAAGTATAACGATGTCTGTTGCCTGCGCACCCCGGCTTCTCATTGCAGTAAATGCTTCATG
>SLKH01000341.1 GCA_007134665.1 Balneolaceae bacterium | reverse complement strand
TTCAAACAGTTTCTGTTCACGCTCCGTAAAGAATCCAAACAGCCGCTGATCATTGTCGGTTATATGATGATGAATTCGTAACCGCACTTCACTATTCAAATCCGGTAGCTGTTCATATGTCGTCGTTGAAACTTCAACCCTGTAACCCACTCCGTTTACATTTAATACGACAAAATCATTATACCTGGCCTCAAGTTTACCTTCTAAAAATGCAATCATCCTTTTATCCTGTCGGGATTATCATCTACAAATGCCTTCCAGCTCGATTTTCTGTTATTCTGGTGATATTTTTTAGTTGTTCGTGCGCCTCCCGGCTGGCCTATATATGAAAAATGGCACCAGGCAACAGCCAGTGCATCTGAGGCATCAGAGGAAAGAATTTGATCGGGAATTGAAATCAGTTTTTCAAGCATATAGGCCACCTGCTTCTTGCTGGCATTTCCATTCCCGGTTACAGCTTTCTTAATGGCTTTCGGATAATATTCAGTTGCCTCTATTTCCTGGTTCGAGATAGCGAGGAGTGCTGCTGCTTGTGCCCGGCCGAGCTTTAGCATTGCAAGCGGATCCACACCATAAACCGGTGTTTCTATAGCACAAAAATCCGGCTGATGCCGTTTTACAACTGCTTCTATTTCACAATAAATATATCGCAGCCGTTCAGACTGGCCCTTGAGGTGAGTTGTTTTGATTACATCACATTCCAGGACTTTAAATTTGCGGCCGTCCTCAAAAAGCACAGCATAACCAGTATGGCGTGACCCGGGATCAATTCCTAAAATTTTACAGCCTGCCATAAAAATGTAATGTTAGATAAAAACTCTATTCACCTTCCTCTTCACCATATATTTTTGCCAGCGCATTTATCATATCTTCAGATATCCCCGCTGTTACAAAACCACCATCGTGATAAAGGTTTTGCATCGTCACTTTCCTTGTCAGATCCGAGAATAGAGTTACACAATAGTCAGCACATTCATCCGCATCCGGATTTCCTAACGGTGCAATTTTATCCGCAAATGTGTACATCGCATCAAACCCTTTTATGCCTGAACCAGCTGAAGTTCTAGTCGGGGCCTGTGAGACAGTGTTAACACGAATACCTCTTTCTGCCAGCCTGCTACCGTAATTCCGGGCGATGCTTTCAAGTAACGCTTTTGCATCATTCATATCAGAATATTTTGAAAAAACCCGTTGTGCGCCGATATATGTAAGTGCAACAATACTGCCTCCATCATTTAAGATCCCGGCATTATCAGCATAGTGGATGATTTTATGCAGTGATATTGCTGAAATATCGAGAGTCTGAGATAAGAAATGATAATTGAGGTCGGTATATTCTATTTTCTTTCGAATATTGGGAGACATTCCAATGGCATGCAGAATAAAATCGATGCTGCCATACTCTTTTTTAACTTCATCCATCATTTTTTCCACATCGTCGTTGTCAGAGACATCGCATGGAAAAATTTTGGCACCTGTCTTTTCTGCAAGTGCATCGAGCTGGCCAAGCCTCAGGGCAATCGGTGCATTTGAGAGTGCAAATTCAGCCCCTTCTCGTTTACAGGCAAGAGCGATACGCCATGCTATACTTCGATCATCCAGTGCACCGAAAATAATTCCCTTTTTCCCATTGAGTAATCCATATCCTGTCGATTCAGCCATAGCCTTCCTTTAAGGTTGTCAGTTTTATCAATTCAACCGAAGATAATAAATATGAATCATGAATGAAGAACAGAGTTTAGATTGTTATTTCTATATTCGATCCTTCTCTGTCAGTTTTAACAACTTCACCCGTCTATTTCTCAGCACTTTTCTGCAAGTACACTTCTATAGGGTTTTACGGATGTTAACAAAGAGTAGCCCCGTCAAAATCACAATCTGAATATGCATATGTCATGATAAATTAGAAAATTATTCCCAGGAATTCGGCAATAATCCGTAATCCGGAAATATTTATCCACATTGAATGTTGATAAGACAAGCTAATGTCCGTATTTTTCGAGACTTTGCGACTTGTGAAAAATAACAGACCATTATTTAATTATGTTTGAAGATCTCTCATCAAAACTTGAATCTGCCGTTCAGACACTGAAAGGGCAATCAAAGATCAGTGATGTAAACGTTGCTGAGACTGTGAGAGAGATACGCCGCGCACTGCTGGATGCTGATGTGAACTTTGAAGTTGCCAAATCTTTTACAAATAAACTAAAAGACCGGGCAATGGGTGAAGATGTGTTGACCAGTGTTAACCCCGGCCAACAGTTTACAAAGTTAGTTTATGATGAGCTCAGTGATGTGCTCGGTGGTGAACGCTCTGATATTGCAGTTTCACAAACACCCCCGACTGTTATCCTGATTGCTGGCCTTCAGGGTTCCGGGAAAACAACATTTGCTGCAAAGCTTGCACGATATTTGAAAACAGAAAATAACAGAAATCCTCTGCTTGCTGCTGCTGATGTTTATCGCCCGGCTGCGATAGACCAGTTGAAAACACTCGCATCACAGATAGATGTACCTGTTTATTCCATTGAACAGAAAGATGCTGTTCGGGTCGCAAAAGAGGCCGTATCCATGGCAAAAAGCCTCGCTCTCGATACTGTTATCATCGATACTGCCGGCCGGATGCATGTTGATGAAAAAATGATGGATGAGGTTGCTGAAATTAAAAAAGCCGTATCACCTCATGAAATATTGTTTGTCGTTGATTCTATGACCGGTCAGGACGCCGTTAATACAGCAAAGGCATTTAATGATGAGATTGATTTTGACGGTGTGGTTCTGACAAAGCTTGATGGTGATACCCGCGGCGGGGCTGCATTATCAATCAAAACGGTAGTCGATAAACCTATTAAGTTTGCAAGTACCGGTGAAAAACTGGATGCTTTGTCACCGTTTTATCCAGACCGCATGGCCCAGCGGATTTTGGGTATGGGTGATGTTGTTTCACTTGTTGAAAAAGCACAATCCCAGTTTGATGAAAAACAAGCTGAGAATCTGAAAAAGAAAATCAGATCTGAAAAATTCGATCTCGAAGATTTTTATGATCAGATTCAGAAGATTAAGAAAATGGGCAGCCTGACCGACCTGGTTGGGATGATCCCCGGTGCCGGAAAAGCAATCGAGGATGCAGATCTCGATGAAGACACTTTCAAACCGATTGAAGCCATCATCAATTCGATGACACCGGAAGAAAGAAGAGATCCAAGCCTGCTGAATGGAAGCAGAAGGCGCAGAATTGCAAAAGGATCCGGAACAACGGTTCGGGAGATCAATCAGCTGATCAAGCAGTTTGAGCAGATGAAGAAAATGATGAAAACCATGCAAAAATCCGGCAAAATCAGCCAGGCTATGCAGGGTTTTAAAAATTTACCTTTTGGCCGTTAAAGACCAAGTTGAATATAACTAAAATTATACAGGAGTAAATCATTGATTAGATTACGTTTACAACGAAGAGGCCGGAAGAAGAGGCCTTATTATCACTTAGTAGTGGCCGACCAGCGTTCTCCACGCGACGGTCGTGTTATCGAAAGGCTCGGCCGTTTTGATAACGTGAGTGAAAACAAGCAGCTTATTCTCGATGAAGAACGGGTGATTCACTGGCTTCGAATAGGAGCACAGCCCAGCGACACTGTCCGAACAATCCTCAAAAAAGAGGGTATTCTTTACAAAATGCACCTCTTGCGATGGGGTAAGTCTGAAGAAGAAATTGAAGAAGCCCTTCAGCAGTGGAAAGAGAACAAAGAAACATCTGATGAAGAAAAACAGGTGAGCCGAAAACAAAGACAAAAGGCCCAGCTTGAAGCTGAAGAAAGAGAGTATAAAAAACAGCTTGAAGAGAAAGCTGCTGAAGCTGCCCGCCAGGCAAAAATTGAAAAGGCAGAAGCTGAACAGGCAAAAGCACAGGCTGAAGCCGAAGCCGCTGAAGCGGAAGCTGAAACTGCAGCAGAGGAAACTCCGGAAACAGAAGCTAAAACGGAAGAGCCTGCCGAAGCACCTGCTGAGGAGAAGAAAGCTGAAGCGGCAGAAGAACCCGTTGTGGAGGAAGAAACTGCTGAAGCGGCAACTGAAGAAGAAGAGCCGAAAGCAGAGGAAAAAGCTGATGTAGCTGAAAAAGAGGAAGAAGTAAAAGCCGGCGAATCACCGGCTGAAGAAACGAAAGCTGAAGAGCCAGAAGCTGATAAAGTACCAGAGCCTGTTTCTGAAAAGAAAGAAGAGGCCCCGGTAAAAGTTTCAACAGATATGAATGCTAATGAAGCAATTGACCATATCAAAAATACTCCTCTTGAAGATCTCAAAGGTTTTGTAACGGATGATGAAGACCGCGTAACCGTGCAACGTGCATGGGAAAGCAAACAAGCTGAATAATCTTTTAAACCGGTTTCATTGTTTACCATGAGTAGTACAGAAGGCCGGTTAACAGAAATAGCACGAATCGGTAAGGTTCACGGCCTTGACGGAACAGTCAGGCTTCAGCCCGATGAAGACTGCGAGTTAGTTATTGAAAAAAACAGTGTTCTTTTTCTTCAGAACAGAAGAGGAGATCTGATACCTGCACGAGTAACTGATTTTCGTGTAGAAAAAAAACGCAATAAGCGTTTGTTCTTTGTAAAGTTTGACAGAATCGCTGACCGAACAGAAGCTGAACAGTTTCAGGACAGGCCTGTATTTGCCGATATCAAAAAATCAAAAACGGATATCGATCCAGAAGATCCCGATATAACCGGATTTATGATTATCGATGAGTCAGGATTAACAGGAACTGTTTCAGGCGTGATGGCCAATCCGGCTCATCCGATTATTGAAGCTGCTATTCATGAGAACCGGGAGACAGATATCATGCTTATCCCCTGGGTGGATGAATACGTAAAGTCGATTGACAGGAAACAGAAACAAGTGATTTGCCACAACCTGGATCAGCTGATCAGTGAGTGAACCTATGCTTCGAATTGATATCATATCAGGTGTACCAAGCCTTCTTGAAAGTCCTCTTTCTAACAGTATTGTTGGCAGGGCAAGGGAAAAGGGAATTGTTGATATACATATTCATGACCTGAGGAATTATTCAGAAGATAAGCATCGTAAAATCGATGATTATCCCTATGGCGGAGGTGCAGGAATGGTACTTTCAATTCAACCTATATTCTCCTGTATTGAAAAATTGAAAAATGAACGTACCTATGATGACATCATTTTCACTGCACCGGATGGTAAAAAATATGAACAATCAGATGCGAATCAGCTATCGGTGTGTAAGAACCTGATGATTCTGTGTGGACACTATAAAGGTGTTGATCACAGGGTAAGGGAAGCAGTGATTACCAAAGAGTATTCTATCGGTGATTATGTACTTTCAGGAGGAGAAATTCCGGCACTTGTAATTACAGACTCTATTGTTAGAATTTTACCCGGTGCCCTTGGTGATTCGGAAAGTGCGCTGACGGATTCATTCCAGGAATCATTGCTGTCAGCACCTGTATACACCCGGCCGGCAATTTATAAGGGAATGAAAGTTCCGGAAGTATTGACCTCCGGTAATCATAAAAAAGTTGAAGCCTGGAGAAAAGAAAAAGCGATTCAAAGAACTAAACAGTTCAGGCCAGACTTATTTAAAAAATTTCAAAAAGAATCAAAAGCCTAATAACAGAAAACAATGGACAAATTAAAACTGATCGAACAAACAGTTGTACGTGATGATATACCTCATTTTACTGCTGGTGATACCATAAATGTTCACTACCGCGTACGTGAAGGTGACAAAGAACGTATTCAGCAATACAAGGGTGTAGTTATCAATGAAAGGGGAAGCGGTGCAAACAAAACGGTAACCGTGCGTAAGATGTCCGGAAATGTTGGAGTCGAACGAATATTCCCGCTATACTCCCCATTTATCGCTCAGATCGATGTTAACAAAAAAGGTAAAGTGCGTCGGTCAAAACTATTCTACCTGAGAAAACTTCGCGGTAAAGCTGCACGTATTCAGGAGAAGGAAAGGAGACAGGAAGGAACTCCTGCCAATAACAAATCCTGAAATATAATTTCAGAATACAACAGTTTATTAAAAGCAGCATCAAACAAAAAACCAACCTTTTACATGAAAATTATACTTTTCGGTCCGCCGGGAGCAGGTAAAGGTACGCAAGCTTCTTTGATTCAGAAGAATTATAATATTCCTCATCTATCTACCGGCCAGATATTCAGAGAGGCCATCGGCAATGAGACAGAACTTGGCAAGAAAGTTAAATCAATCCTAGACTCCGGTGATCTTGTACCGGATCAAACAGTAGTTGATCTTGTCGCTGAAGAGATCATGAAAGACCAATATGCCAAAGGGTATATCCTTGATGGTTTTCCAAGAACAGTTGCTCAGGCAGAAGCATTTGATGAAATTCTGGCAAACCAAAATGACGCTCTCGATGCATTTATTTTTCTTAAAGTGCCTGAAGAAGAGCTTGTAAAACGTATACTTAGCCGGGAAGATGGACGGACGGACGATACGGAAGAAGGTGTTAAAAAACGACTTGCTGTCTACTACAAAGAGACAAGGCCGGTAAAAGAGTATTATGAAGAAAACGGAACCGTTTATGAAGTTGACGGAACCGGATCCATTGATGAGATCTTCTCAAGAATACAGTCAGTACTCGACAATTAAAATGAGATAAACGTTCTCTTTTTACTTCAACAAATCTTTGATCAAACCAGGCACATCCATGATGGATTGTGCCTTTTTTATTCCTGATAAATTCTCACCCTCAATAATCAGCGGAACCGGGTTCCGGGTATGTGTCTTAATTGATAAATCTTCGAGATTCCCATGATCACTACATATAACGAGATGATCTTCTCTTTTTTTTATACTTAAAATATGAGAAATGAATCGGTCAAAAATTGTCAATATGGATTCACTCATTTCCCTGCTCATACTGTGGCCTGCTTTATCAGTTAAATAATATTCAAACAATAAAAGGTCATAGTATTCCATTTGGCTGACTAATCTCTCTGCTGCATCTTCCGGATAAATCTTTTTAACATCAAGATTTAGCTGGTTTCTCCATGCATCCTGAATGATTTCAGCAGTGATTGACACCCCTTTCTTGACCTCTTCAAGTCCGTTTAATTTTTGACCGGCAGAAGAAGCCATCAATGTAGTGCAAGTCCAGCGATTCCGTCGATTCATTTTTTCAAAAAAAATATCCGGATATGCATTAATAAAATGCGGCTTGAATCCCTTTTCAATTACTTGATGAAAAAGGCTTTTTGACTCAAGCAGATGCCTGGTAGCTGTATGAGGATAAGGGCCATAGTGCCTGCCGGCTATTTTGGATGCATTTTTACCTGAAAAAAGAGATGCTTGTCCGGTTCCGCTTTGCGGCAGTCCATCCATATCCAGATTTGCATCAACCGGATGAAAGAAAAGAAAATCAGACGTTACCGGTTCTGATTTATTATACAATCCCTGACCGTCAGTTAGCTGTTCAAGTGATTTCCATCTGCTGTTTACCATTGGATTATGCTCACCTTCAGGCCCAATTCCTACTCCATCAATAAAGATGAAAATCACACTCATGATTTTTCAACTATGATTGTAACCGGGCCGTCATTTACAAGTTCTACATCCATCATCGCGCCAAACGAACCGGATTCTACCTGCAATCCGGAACGCTTCTTCAGATATTGAATCATTTCATCATACAGTGGTTCTGCTACATCCGGTTTTGCAGCTTCTATAAAGCTTGGACGGGTCCCCTTTTTCACAGAACCATATATCGTAAACTGTGATACAACCAAAAGAGATCCTCCAATATCACTCACTGAACGATTCATCTTCCCTGCTTCATCCTGAAATATCCGCAACTTCAGAATTTTATCGGAAACCCATCTCATGATCGATTTATCATCATTTTCATGAATACCAACAAGCAATAACAATCCATTCCCTATACTGCCTGTAACTTCACGATCCACGGTTACTTTCGCACGACTTACTCTTTGTACAACAACTTTCATGGGTTAATAACTTTGTTGACAACTTCAAGGATTGTTGTTGATAAGAGAATTTCACTACAAAATCAAAAAGTACTCCACATCTATTCACAATCAAAAACTGTTATACACATCCAACTGGTTTATCCTATTGGTGTCAACAACCTGCTAAAGCAATTATGTATGTTACATATAAATATGTTGATCAATTTTATTACACCTGAGTAAAGTTTTGTTTTTATTCAGTTCGTTATCCACATTATAATTAACATTTATTCATCTGTTATCAGCTATATGTTCTTAAATTTGTTATCAACATATCCACAATGACCTATTACTAAACTACAAGAATTAAAATTAAATATTATTCGTCTATCCCTGTGGAAAACTCATCTTATTCAGTTTTAAATCAGATCTGTATTCTTTCTATATTTAACAAAACTGAATTCCCCTAAACAGAGGTAATCAAGTGGAAAAGAAATCATTTACTTATAAAGATTCCGGAGTTGATATAAAAGCTGGTGAGGAACTGGTTGATTCGATTAAAAACATGGTAAAAGAGACACATAACAACCAGGTACTTTCCAATATAGGCGGTTTCGGAGGTTTGTTTTCTCCCGACTTATCA
>SLKH01000091.1 GCA_007134665.1 Balneolaceae bacterium | reverse complement strand
TTTTTTGCCCTTCGGGTCCTAACCCGCATTTCTCACCAAGAAATTTGGTTGTGGGCAAGGCGTCACAAAAATGGTGCGCAGACGTACCTGAGTACGTTGAGAAAACCATTTTTGGAACAACGCAGCCCACGGGCAAATTTCGCAGCATTTACACACTGTAATATTGATTCGAACAAAATTTTTCGTGCAACTTATTGTTAACCAATAAAATATCAGATATTAACATTATTATTTGTGAGAAATGCGGGCTAACGATTGAACAGGGATCATTGTTCCAATGACGACTTTGGGTTAAACAAATTCATTATATCCTGAACGGAAGCCTGACCATAACTTTATCAAAGCTGCAGTTAATAAAAATACCAGTGGTATCGTCCAGTCTTTTGTCAGGTCATATAACATACCAAATATAACGGGGCCTGTTGCTGCGATCAGATAGCCTATAGATTGCGACATACCTGACAATTCATTGGCTGAATCTGTATCTCTTGCTCTTAGCCCGATAAAAAGCAGTGCCATTCCAAAACTGCTTCCCTTGCAAAAACCAAGAACTGCCATCCAAAAAGGTATGATAAATAAGGTGGGTGACAGCAGCACAAGAATGCTGATGATCTCTCCGATTACGATAATGAGTACCGGTAACCTTTGACGTTCACGCCGGGATGCCCATGAAGGTACTACAAAAGTACCGACCGATCCGGTAATCAGCACAACGGAAAGCATCCATCCGGCTTGAACTGAACTCATTCCCCGGTCGATTAATAATTCCGGCAACCATGCAACCAGTGTGTAAAAGGTCAGAGCCTGCATTCCAAAAAATATTGAAACACTCCATGCCAATTTTGAGGAGCCCAGATACTTCAAAGATTTCAGGATGCCCTGTCTTGCTTTTACTGCGGCATTCTGTTTTAATTGAGGCATCCATAATAAAAGTGCTGTCAGGGATAAAAACCCCCATACTCCAAGTGCCCACCTCCAGCCAAGTTCAAGGCCTTCTGACAGGGGCGCGCTTACACCGGATGCAACCGCTGCACCGATTCCCAAAAGAGCAGAATAGATGCCGGTCATCAATCCGAAGTTTGCAGGAAAATGATTTTTTACAATTCCGGGTAACAGTACATTTCCAAGAGTGATCCCTATTCCCAGAATAATTGTTCCAAAAAAAAGAAGTGAAATAGTTGGAAAAACCCTGAGAAATATGCCGATCGTGAGTATAATCAAAGCAAGAAACATCGTTCCTTCGATACCAAGTCTTCTGGTAAAAACAGGGGTAAGAACGGAAAACACACCAAATGCAAATACCGGGAAGGTTGTCAGCAGGCCAAGCACAGTACTTGACAGTCCGGTATCCAGCCTGATTTCGTGGATGAGTGGTCCAACGGAAACAATAGCCGGCCTGAGATTCAGTGAAATGACGAATATGGCTAAAAACAGCAGAACTTTACGTTTTAGATCGGGCGACATTCGGTTAGTTGATTGTCATAAAAGCAAATTACCATTTGATAAAGCAATTGATATTTCAGATATCATCATTCAGAAAAAAGAGAAGAGTGTTCATACCTCATTATCCACGTTATAAAAAGTCCCCCTATTCTCTTTTTGCTCCATCGACTGTTTTACGATCAGGTATGCAACATTAATCATATTTCGCAATTCACACAGTTGTGGTGACAATACAGATTCTCTGTATAGTGTTTCGGTCTCCTGGTACAAAATTTCAAGCCTGTTCAACGAGCGCTTCAGTCGTTCATCCGAACGCACTAAACCTACATAATTCTGCATGATATTTTTTAACTCGATCCGGTTGTGCCGGATTAATATTCTCTCTTTGGGTTCCGTTGTACCTTTAGCAATCCAATCAGGGATATTATTACGGATATCCAAATCCCTGATTTTTTCTTTCAGTGAAATAAAACAGCGATGGGCGAACACCAACGATTCAAGCAGGGAATTGGAAGCGAGACGGTTGGCACCATGTAGTCCGGTGCAGGCAGCTTCACCACAACAATACAGGTTTTGAATCGTGCTCAGGCCATTTATATCTGTATATACACCGCCACAAAGATAATGAGCCGCCGGTGCCACCGGGATCAAATCACTGCTGGTATCAATACCAACAGATTCACACTTCCGGATGATGTTTGGAAATCTGTTTTTGAGTTCTTTCTGGTCCAGATGCGTGCAATCAAGACAAACATATTCATCACCGCTGGTTTTCATTTCATGGTCAATGGCCCGGGCTACGATATCACGGGAGGCGAGAGAACCCCGTTCATCATATTTTTTCATAAATAGCTCACCTTTTTTAGTTTTCAGAATAGCTCCGAATCCTCTAACTGCTTCCGAGATCAAAAATGCCTGTTCATCCTTGTCGCCATAAAGTGCCGTCGGGTGAAACTGTACAAATTGCATATGCCTGACCAGAGCTTTAGCCCGATCCGCCATAGCGATACCATCCCCGGTCGCTACTACCGGATTGGTAGTTATTTTATAAACCTGTCCGATTCCGCCTGATGCGAGAATAGTTGCCCTGGATACAAATGTTTTTATACTCCCGTCTGCCAAATCCATCACATAAGCGCCATAACACTGGATATCCTTTCTTCTGCGGGTTACTTTTTCCCCCAGATGATGTTGAGTGATAATATCAAGTGCAAAATGAAATTCAAGTATCTGAATATTCGGAAGCCTTGAAACTTCATCAAGCAGACTGCTCTGAATATTAAAACCAGTTTCATCTTTATGATGAAGAATTCTTCTGGCCGAGTGTGCCCCTTCCAGACCCAGTTCATAGGCACCTTCCGGGGTTTTATCAAAATCGGTACCAAGCTGAATAATCTCTTTCAGGCGTGCCGGACCTTCCCTTACAACCAGGTCAACTACTTCACTGTCACATAGTCCGTCACCGGCAATTTCAGTATCCCTTTTGTGTTTTTCAAAATCATCATGTTCAAAATCGGTTACTACAGCAATTCCTCCCTGGGCATAACGGGTATTGCTTTCTATAACTTTTGATTTGGTTATCACTGTAACCTGCCTATCCGGAAATTCCCTGGCAGCTTTCACTGCAAAACTTAAACCGGCTATACCGGAACCAATGACTAAAAAATCTGTTCTGATCATTTATCTTAACAAAGGTTAACCTGATTTTAAAGAATATAGAGTTCTGATTTCAGAAATCAGAATGATGATAGAGTATTAAAATCGCTGATCAATGAAATGAATCATACATTTCTTATCTTTAAAAAAGATGCGCAAGTTATGATCTCAAAACTGATTTATAAAAATGTACCAGCATCTCCTGACTTGCCCCAAAGTAGTATAAAATTACAATCAGGGTAAAAATAAGCTGTAACCGTGCTATACCGTTACTCCTGTATTTTCTGGCTGAGGTGGTTACGGTATCTCTCATTATCACAAAGTTATCCGTTACTTTCCTGATCCTTCTCACTATTTCCTGATCTTCCATAATCTGAAGCTCTTCGTCAAAACCGTTAATCCGTTCAAAAACGTTCTTTTTTATGAACAGGCTCTGATCACCAAACCTGAAAAGATCAATATCAAACCGGGTAAACCAGCTGTATAACCTTAATAAAAAATGAGAATCATCAAATTTCAGCCGGAAACAACCGGCTTCAACCTCACTTTGAATTACCCCAGCTATTTGCTTATAGAGATCTGCAGGTGGTTTACTGTCAGCATGCAAGAAATAGAGCACCCTTCCTTTTGCGAACCTGGCACCATGATTCATCTGACTGGCCCGGCCCCTTGATTCCGACCTTGTCACCAAAGCTCCTGAGGCATTCGCTTCACGAATCGTACCATCATTGCTCCCACCATCGGAAACGATGATTTCAAAAGCTTCATCCGGTAATATTTTTTTTAGATAACCTACCAGTGCCCCGATCTGACCGGCTTCATTAAGGGTTGGAATTATAACACTCAGTTTCAAAACGAAATCTGCTTTAACTGACTTTGATTCAAGTCTTTAATCGTATCGATATCATTCAATTTACCCAGCTTTGACAGGGTTAACCCCCCCTCTTTAATCGCCATCACAGTCTGGCTATAAACCCGGGATGTGCTCCATTCAATGTTCTGAAACAATTTCGGGTTCCACTTTTTCATACCCAGCAGATAATAACCGCCATCTACCGACGGGCCTAAAACAATATCCGATATCTGAAGACATTGAAATGCATCGTCAATATGACCTGATGTGATCTCAGGACAATCACTGCCGATGATTACAATACGTTTGTATCCATTTCTGAAACCCTGTCTGAATGCAAAACTCATTTTTTCTCCGAGATCTCCCTCAATCTGCACTTTAGTCTTTGCCTCTGGCAACACCCCGTTTTTCTGATCAACTTTGAAGTCTGAGTACCACACTTCAATATCTGCATGGGTCATACCTGCTACGGAACAGGTATGATCAATAAGATATTTATATATTTTCAGGGCTTTCTCATCACCTATTGACTTTGCCAAACGGGTTTTTACTTTACCAAGCACCGGATTTTTTACAAAAATAATCAGCAGGTTCGAATGATTCTTATATGTCATAACAGTTCAGGGTTTTCTCAATATCATCATTGGAATGATTACACTTCTACATAGACAACCCCTTTACCTTGTTCATCATTTGAACTCCATGAACCAATGAAGCACCTCCGCGAATTGCCCCTGCTACGTGAACAGCTTCCATCATCTGTTCCTCTGTAGCTCCTTTTTCAAGGCTGTCTTCACTGTATGCATCGATACAATACGGGCATTGTACAGCATGAGAAACTGCAAGTGCTATTAATGATTTTTCTCTTGCGGTTAATGCGCCATCCTTAAACACTGCCCCGTAATAGTCGAAGAATTTCTTTCCAAGTTCCGGCTGAAACTCAGATATTGACTCAAATTTTTTTAGATCTTCAGGGTCATAATAACTTTTCTTCATTATTTACTATCTATTATGTTGCGATATTTGTTAATCCCCAAAAAGTCGTTAGACCTTTTTGGGTTAATAGTGGAAGATAAGTTAATATTTGGATCTGACTTAATCCGGCAACAAATGTTTGACATTCCACTATAAGTCATTGAACCAACCTGAATAAGAAAAATTTACAATTGAATGAATGTAAACAGTCATTGGTGGAAACTTGTATATTATCAGAAACAACTTGATAGAACAGATATTAACCTTGAACGAAACCATTAATCATGAATAAGCTACTGTTATTAATTCTTTTTATTTCAATTTATGGTCTCAGTGCAACAGATATTTATGCCCAGGAACGCCCCACAAATACTGAACTCGGAATAATTGTAGGTGAACCGACAGGAATTAGTGCTAAATTCTGGACTGGCTCCAATACTGCTTTTGACCTGGGTTTAGCCTGGTCGTTCAGCGGACAGGGATCCATGCATGTTCATTCAAATTACCTGCTCCACAGTACACTTGACAATCCTAATCTCGCACTATATTACGGATTGGGAGCAAGACTGCTAATGCAAAATGATCCAAAAATTGGAATTCGTATACCACTTGGGTTACAGTATGTGATACCTGATAGCCGGCTCGGGCTCTTTTTTGAATTGGCACCTATGCTGAACCTGATACCTGATACTGATTTTGATGTAAACGGCGGATTAGGCCTGCGTTATTTTTTATAAGCTGAAACCGATTTCTGAAGGGGCAGTTTGATCACTGCTCCTTCTTTTGCTAACCGAATATCTGCAAATGGGTTATTCTGATATTGCTCAAGTTTTTTACTGATTCTGTCCAGTATTTCATCTGTCGAATCGGGATCGTGGTGAGTCAGATATAACCGTTTCACATGGTTGCGTCTTGCTAATTCAACAGTTGCTTCCCAGGATGAATGCCCCCAGCCTACTCTATTTTTATACATCTCCTTGTCAAATTGGCCATCATGGATAAGCAGGTCACAATTTGAAATGAAGTGCTCAAACCGGTCATTAAACCGAATGGGTGTCGGATCTTCATTTAATTCATTGTCAGGCGCAAAAACTATGACATATCCGCCTATTTGAATTTTGTACATTGCGGTCTTTGTAGGATGGTTTGCAACCATGTATTCAAGTGTAAACCCGTTATAATGTTGCATCTCTTCTGATTGAGTGACATACTCAATATCCGCTTCAAACATATCAAGGGTAACCGGGAAAAAAGTTTTTGTCATATGACCCGACAATATTTCTTCCGTTCCTCCCCTGTACTGTTCAGGCATATGTATTCTAAACCTGTTCTTACTGTGATAAAACGGTTTGAAGAACGGAAACCCCTGTATATGATCCCAATGGGGATGGGTGATAAAGAGGTGGCCGCTTGCCTGATTTTGGATACGTTCTGCAATTTCATTGCCCAGGTTACGAATTCCGGTACCGCAATCGAGAATTAATATATCATCATGTATCGGCGATTCGATTTGAACACATGTCGTATTCCCGCCATATTTCATGTACTCAGCATTTGCACTTGGTGCCGACCCCCGGACTCCCCAAAATTTCAATATGATGCATGGCTGCAGATATTTTTCAATTTCTGCTGTGATATCTTTGTGCTGCTTTCTGTCAACGATTTTAAGATCAAGGTCAAACTTATTTTGGAGATACTCAAAATTCCCGTTAGACCGTGATAATAATAACACCGGAATATTCTTCACATTTGGATTCTTCTCAATCAGCAGCCTGAGGCTATGTTCATTGAAATCCGGAACATCTGAATCCAATACGATAAGTTGTGGTAACACTTTTTGGAGCCTGTATGCTCCAAGCTGCAGGTTTTGAACCTGAATGAATTCAAACCCATGTTTAATAACAGTGCCCTTAAATATATCTGCAGTCTTCTGATCTGCAAGTACTGCGACAGCACTGTTTGGAAATAACAATCCCATATAAATTAATTTGTTATCAACGGCGAAAGTCAGAAACGTCTAATCGATGCTCCAAACAATAAGGATGAGAAATCAGGAGTCTCGTTTCAACTGATCAATTTCTTTTTCAATTTCATACAGTTTTTCTTCTTTTCGCTCAATATTGTTTTCAGCCGTTTCAATCTTTTTATGTACTTCATCAAGCAGGCTGCTGCCTTTGCCTGATGGCTTGAAATAGGAGAGTGACTCTTTCATCTGTATTAACTCCCCATGTGTTTTATTAATATCTTTTCTTAACCGTGCTGCTTCTTTCTGTTTCTTTTGAATTTCTGCGATATCGTCAGTTGTGAAATCTGAGACATTCTCTTTTCCGACTACATTAGCCGCTGATTTTGCAGCCCTGAACCGGTCATATATTACATCACAGGTTTCACGATATTCTTTCCACATCTTGTTTTTATATTTGATAGGAACATAACCGGCTTTTTTAAATTCTTCCTGTAACGGCTTCGCTTCGTCAACAGCCTTGATCGGGTTCTCATGATCTGTGAGAGCTTTTAGCTTATTTAATATTTCCTGTTTCTCCTCAAGATTTTCTTTTCTGTCTTCTTTAACCTCTTTGTAGTGTTCCCTGCGCCGATCGTAAAAGACATCCATAGCGCTTTTAAATTTTTTCCAGATCTTTCCTGATTTCCTTTTAGGAACCGGGCCAACTTCTTTCCACTGCTTCATCAACTGTTGAAGTTTGTCGTGGGTTGAATCCCATTCATCAGAATTCTGAAGTTCTTCTGCTTTTTGAACCAGTTTTTTCTTTTCTTCGAAGTTCAGGTCTTCCTGTTCACGAAGCTGATCGATATTTTCCGATTTTTTATCATTAAACGCATCAGTAGCCGCCTTAAATTGATCCCATAGTTCATTTTCTTCCTTTTGAGGGAGATTCCCGACTTTTTTCCAACGTCGGTGCAGCTTATTTACCCTACGTGCAGCAGCAGCTATATCAGGATCGTCAACAAGTGCTTCCGCCTCTTTGATGAGTCTCTTCTTTTTTGAAAGAAATTTTTCAATTTGCTGACGATACTTCTTATCGTGTTTAAATCGTATCTGATGAAATTGATCCTGGATATCATGATAACGACTCCACAATTCCTGGTTCTTTTCAACAGGTACCCTTCCGATTTTTCGCCACTGTTTATTTAGTTTTTCCAGTTCACGCTCGGCAGCATTCCAATCCTTATCATCACTCTCAAGTGATTTCAACAGGCTATCCATTTTATCAAGGACAACAAGTTTCCCAATCAGATTTTCTTCTTCTTTCTGCTTTTTCTTTACCAGTCTGTCAACCTTATGATCATCAAACTCTTCAATTAATTTTTCATACGGGCTTTGAAGTTCTTCTGCCTTTCCTGACGGTAACGGTTTTATCTGGTCCCACTTATTTTTGATTCGGCTTATTTCCCGGGTAGCAGTCCAGTTTTTGTCGTTAACTATTTTTTTCAGCTCTTCCAGCAGTTTTGTTTTCTTTTCAAGATTTTTCTCTCTGATGCGCCGCTGCTCTTCAAAGTGTTCTTCTTTTCGTGTTACAAAAGTTTCTTTTGCCTTGTCAATTCTCTGGCGATAAGCACTGATCTCCAGGTCACCGGGATCCGGGCCTTCCGACCAAAGTGTATCGATATTACCAAACTCTGCAGACACATATGGCCAATCTGTAAGTTCAATTAGCTGTTCAGCTTTCT
>SLKH01000107.1 GCA_007134665.1 Balneolaceae bacterium | reverse complement strand
TGAGATCAGCTTTCTATGCTGCTTCGGAATTTCCGGGAAGAGTAAAACTGCTTATTCCGATGGTCAGTGATATGAGTGAGGTAAAAGAAGTAAAAGCGAGTATAGATCTGGTTAAATCCGAACTTATTGCTGATGGAATATCAATTGAAGATGTTCCGGTAGGAATTATGGTAGAAGTGCCATCGGTTGCTTTGCTCGCGGATGAAATTGCACCCCTGGTCGATTTTTTCAGTATTGGTACCAATGATCTGACTCAGTATACACTGGCAGCTGATCGGGGCAATGAGCGTGTTTCCAAGCATTTCAATTCAAATCATCCAGCTATCTGGAAGTTGATTCAAATGTCATATGACGCTGCAAAACATGCTTCAATACCGATCAGTGTTTGTGGTGAAATGGCAGGCCAGCCTGTGATGGCAGCAGCACTTTTAGGTTTGGGGATACGTGATCTGAGTATGAACCCAGCTTCTATAACAGAAGTAAAGAAAATGTTGTGTCACAGCCGCCTTGACGAGTGCAGAGAGTTGTTTGAACGGTTGTTACACAGTTCCGGAGGCGAAGAAGCTGATCGTTATGCAAACTATTGGACTGAAAAATTCTGAATAAAGTAAAAGCGATGACTATTGCAAAAAGTGACATAAGCCGTATTGATAAGGATAAAATGTGGGATTATCTAATTCGTTTTCCTGTCCACTGGCAGGAAGCTGTTGAATTTTCGCGGAATGTTGATTGGGCACTTGACTCAAAAAAAATCAGAAATATCTGTATGGCTGGAATGGGAGGATCAGCCATTGGTGCTGATCTCATGGCTGCTTACAGTATAAATCAGTGTGAAATTCCGGTGCAGATCAACCGCAGTTACGATATCCCGCATTGGGTTGGGCCTGAGACGTTGTTTATAGCTTGCAGTTTTTCCGGTAACACGGAGGAGACATTATCGGCACTTGATCAGGCAATTAATAAAGGTGCTCAGATTGTTGCCATAACATCCGGGGGAAAGTTGTTGATTGAAGCCTCCAGAGAAGGATATGGCTATGTTAAAATCCCGGGTGGCATGCCACCAAGAGCTGCTCTGGCTTACAGTTTTGTTCCCTTATTCAGATTATTTGATTTTCTGGGTTATACCGATGAAAATGAGGGGGCTTTGCTCGAAACACTAACGATGCTCAGAGAACAGATTTCATTGTTTTCTGATCTCGGGGGAAATCAGGCTCTCACAATTGCACGGGAACTGCAGGATACATTGCCAATCATTTATACAGGTACCGGACTCATGGAACCGGTTGGTATCCGGTGGAAAAGTCAATTTCAGGAAAACTCCAAGATATTATCTTTTAATAATACGATTCCTGAAATGAATCATAATGAAATAGTCGGGTGGGAACAGATTGCCCATTTGACCGGACGGCTGTCTGTAATTATGCTGGAGGATGAGGGGGATCATGAGAAAGTAAAACAACGGATGCGCATAGCCAGGGAATTAATTGAAGATATGACTGTTTATACAACCTGGCTTAAAACATCCGGTGAAAGCCGGCTGACACGACAGTTTTCATTGGTTCAAATTGGTGATTGGGTAAGTTATTACCTGGCGATCTTAAATGAGGTTGATCCGACACCGATTGCAAAGACCGAATTATTAAAGAGCCGGCTTGCAGAATTATAATATCTGCAGATCTGACAAATGTTTAACACCGACCTTTTTAAGGAATATCTGAAAACCGAGTGGCTTGGATTAAATTTTATTTTTCATAAAAAAACTGATTCCACTAATTCTGATTTAAAAAAAATCGCATCAGATGATCTTGTACATGGAACTGTATTACTGGCAGATCATCAACAAAATGGCCGGGGTCAGTATAACCGAACATGGATTTCGGAGCCTGGACTAAACCTTACGTTTACAATGGCCTTTCGCCCGGATGAGACTGACAGGCTATCACTGTTAACTCTGTCTACTGGTTGGGCTCTGATCAATTTCCTGCGATGTGAATTTCAATTAGAAGGAAACCTGAAAATGCCAAATGATGTTTTGATTTCCGAAAAAAAAATATCGGGTATACTGACCGAAAATATATTTTACGGATCCAGGCTTGACAGGGTACTGATTGGTGTCGGTTTGAATGTAAATCAATCCCGATTCTCTTCTGAACTTAATCAGGCAACATCTATTCGAATCGAAAAAGGGAAGCCTTGTAACCGTGAAGTAATACTTGCAAAATTACTTATGGAAATTGAAACTGCTTACAGCAGATGGAAATTGGGAGATCCGGACTTTATTCGTGAAATTAACAGATCTATTGAAGGGTATGGTGATTGGGTACGAATTACTGTGAATAATATTCCTGAAAAGGAAAAGGTGAAATTACTGGGTGTAAATGAGTTGGGACATCTTCTTATATTGACTAAAGAATTAGAAGTTAAAAAATTTATCCATGAACAGGTTAGAATCCAGCCGGATTATTAAAAAGGTAGAAACCTATTTCAGTGAAAATTTTGCTCATAAAGAAAATGTTTCAGCAATTCTTGGCGTCAGTGGCGGCCCTGATTCCATGTCGCTGTTATATATTTTTTCCAAATTGCAAATTAACCTGACTGTTGTTCATTGTAATTATCAGTTAAGAGGTACTGACTCTGACAAGGATCAAAAAATGGTCGAAGATACAGCATCCATGTGGGGTTTTGATGCTATTTCTGTCCGGCTCGATCCTTCCGAAGCCAAAGGCCAGAATTTTCAAAATTGGGCAAGAAAAAAAAGATACCAGGTATTCAGAGACATCAAGAGCGAAAACAAGGCAGATTTCATTGCCACAGCACACCACCAGGATGACCAGCTCGAAACGATTATCCAAAAAATACTCAGGGGAGCTGGTTTAACTGCCTGGCAGGGGATGAAGATTTGGGATGGCGAACTATTCAGGCCGCTGCTCGATTTAAGTAAAGCTGATATTTTGAAATTTGCATCAGAAAATCATATACCGTACCGGCATGACAGCAGCAATGAAGAGTCGACATATGCAAGAAATTTTCTCAGAAATGGCTGGTTCCCTGTACTTGATGACCTGTTTCCCGGCTGGAGGGAAAATCTACTAAAAGTTCCTGACAGGGCAAGAGAACATGAAGAGCTCAGTAAAAGCCTGATCCGTTCGCTGATGCCTGATCGTAAACGTATTGACAGAGAAAGTTTTTTACATCTTGCCCCGGATGTACAAAGAACTTTGTTGCTTCAGATTTTGAAAACCGTAGATACGGATATCTCAGTTAGCAGTGGTTCCTTGGCAAATCTCGAAAATCTGAGCTCACTTCAGACTGGAAAAAAACTGAAGGTAGACGGCCGCTGGAGCGTGTTCAGGGACAGGGAATTGTTTCTGTTATTGGATGAGCATAAAAAAAGTGAAGAAACTGAACCAATCAGAGTTAACCCGGATGACCTGGAAAATAATAAGGTTAAATTTGATGGATATGTTCTGACCGAATCGGAGTGGGAGGGTGACATTAAAAGAGATGCGTTACAATTAGATTTTGAACAGTTAAAATGGCCATTGACATTTAGAGCCTGGGATGAGGGAGATGAGATTAATCCATTCGGAATGAAAGGGTCTCAAAAAATATCTGACCTGCTTACCAATAATAAAATTCCTGCATCTGAAAAACCGTCGGCACTTGTATGCGAGACATATGATGAAAAAATTTGTGCTGTTATATTTCCATTAAATTATGAAGGTGATAAACCCGGAACGATTGCCAACTGGGTGCGTTGTTCACCGGAAACAGTGAAAACAATTGAAATCAGAAAAGCAGATTAAATGGATCTCTACACACCTGAATTTGTGCATTGCAATGGGGAGAAGTTCCGGGTATATCTGACACATGAAGAAATTCAGGATCGTGTAAAAAAAATCGGGCAAAAGATTTCCAATGACTTTTATGACCGGCATCCAATATTTATTGGAGTTTTAAATGGTTCATTCATTTTCTTGTCAGATCTCATGCGGTATGTTCACATCCCGTGTGAGGTAGATTTTCTGAAATTGAGCAGCTATGGAGATGAAAAAGTATCTTCTGGCCAGGTTACTGAGTTGAAAGAGATTGACGCAGATATCAGAGGGCGCCACGTGATTCTGGTTGAAGATATTGTGGATACCGGTTTATCCATGAAGTTTCTTATTGAAAAATTAAAACGCAGTCATCCCGCTTCACTAACTTCGGTTAGCCTGTTACACAAGTCAGATCAAACCCAGCATAATGTACAACTTGATTACGTTGGGTTTCGAATTCCAAGTTTGTTTGTACTTGGCTATGGTCTTGATTTTGCCCAGGAAGGAAGAAACCTTGCACAAATTTATATTATTGATAAAAAGGTACCTGATAATTGACTATACGCTCAGTAATAAAAGATATGATTGGGCTTGCAGATAGGGGCTGAAGCTTGCTATATTTGGAGTCTTGTTAAATTTAATGATAAACGACCCGGAGAGGTGGCTGAGTGGTCGAAAGCGCTCCCCTGCTAAGGGAGTATACCCCGAAACGGGTATCGAGGGTTCGAATCCCTCCCTCTCCGCATCAAGCACAATTTGTGATCCGGCAAGTTGTGCTTTTTTGTTTGATTTCAATAACCAACTGCAGGAGGGATGAGAAGCCTGTCCCGGCCACTGTCGGGGAATCCCTCCCTCTCCGCATCAAGCACAATTTGTGATCCGGCAAGTTGTGCTTTTTTTGTTTTGGGAAGATCCGATACCTATTTTTTGTGACCTGATTTCAGGTGAGAACAAGAAATAAAAAATCATAACCTAAATCAATGAACTATGCTGGGTTTTGAATTGATACCGGCTGTACTGGTACCAGTTTTTATATTTGTAGCAAGAATTGTTGATGTCAGTATAGGCACGATTCGGATTATGTTTGTCGCCAAGGGTTTCAGGGGAAAAGCTACAATTCTCGGGTTTTTTGAAGTGCTGCTTTGGATTATCATTGTTGCCCAAATATTTCAAAATCTTGATAACTGGATGAACTATATCGCTTTTGCAGGTGGTTTTGCAGCCGGTAACTATGTAGGTATGCTTATAGAAGAACGCATGAAGATGGGGACCCAGATTTTCAGGATAATTACCAATAAAGATTCCCTTGCCCTGTTTGAAAAGCTGAAGGAATCCGGTTTTCGGGTCACTGCCATAGATGGTGAAGGGGCATTCGGCCCGGTTAAGGTAATCTTCACGATCGCAAAACGTAAACGCTGGCAGGAATTGGCAGAGTTAATCTCCACGTATGCTCCTGAATCATTCTATTCAGTCGAAGATGTACGCTTTACGTCGTTATTAGAAGATAACCTGGTTGATAAACAGGATATCATTACAAGAATGCTGAAGCTGAAAAAGGGGATATAGGTTGTTGGATGTTAAGGAATTATAGAGGGTTGTACTCAATCAATTATTGACCAGCTGAGTTCCACGGTTGATCTCTGATCTCAGATTACTCGATTGTAGATCTATGATCTGGATTTACAGATCTGAGATCGAGTAATCTTCAATCTGCACTCTTAGATCGACGGATCTTCAATACATGAGTGTTAGCACGATTTTTCTTGATCCGCCCCGGTTTCTGTGTTCGCAAAGATAGATGCCCTGCCAGGTTCCCAGGTTTGGACGGCCGTTGGTTATGGGTATGGTTACAGAATGCCCGAGTATGGAGCTCTTAATATGCGACGTCATATCATCCGGGCCTTCCAGGGTATGTTCAAACATTGACATGTCTTCCGGAACCATACGGTTAAAGTGGGTTTCAAAATCTCTTCTCACCGACGGATCCGCATTTTCATTAATGGTAAGGCCTGCACTGGTATGCTTAATGAAAATATGTAAAATGCCATATTTAGCCTGGCTGATTTCCGGAACCTTTTCAAGAATCTCATCCGTAATTAAATGGAAACCCCGGGGTTTTGCTACTAAACTGATTTCTTTTTGAATTGTAGCCATAGAGGTTACAAAATATAATTATTGTTTTCGTTTGATTAACCAAACAGTCCGGAAATGGATCCGCCGTCGTGACTAATGGTTTGTCCGGTAATATACCCAGCATTTTTTGATAACATCCAGGCAGCGAGCGATGCAAGTTCTTCAGCTTCACCAAATCGTCCGACCGGAACGGTTTTCTCCATTTCTTTTCTTGCATCTGTAACAGAAATTCCCTGTGTTTCACTTCTTTTTTTGATCACACGTTCTATTGCCGGTGTATTGTGAGATCCGGGGGCAATGATATTGACCGTGACTCCTTTTGATGCCAGTTCGGCAGACAGGGATTTAGCAAAACCTGCGATTCCTGCCCTGAATGCATTACTCAAAACAAGTGAGGGTAATGGTTGCTTAATCGTCTTGCTTTCGATATAAAGAATCCGGCCATATTTCTGTTTTACAAAAAGGGGCGCCAGCCGAAGTGTGAGGTCAATTTTCCAGCGCATTACCAATTGGTATGCATCATCCCATTGATCCATAGTAGTATCGAGGGGTGTGCCTGTCGGCGGGCCGCCTGCATTAAGAACGATCCCGTGTATTTTTTTTCCTTTAAACAAGGAAACGATTTTATCAATCGATTCAGATTGGGTGAGATCTGCTTCGAGGGTCGTTACACGGTTTGGGTATTTTTCTTCAAAAATATCCTCCAATAAATCACCTCTGCGGGCTACCAATGTGCAGTAAGCCCCTTCATCAAGCAATTGACGTGCGATTGCATTTCCAAATCCACTGCTTGCTCCGCAAACCAGAAAGTGCTGGTCAGTTAACTTAAGATCCATATCGTAATTGATTTTGTGATCATTTCATTTGAATGTCATGAATTAACAATGCTGAAGGTTTAAATCAACTGCAAAAAATATCAATGCGAAAGTGTAATGAATTGACGGGATAAATCCGTAATTTATAAAGCTATAAACTTTTTTTGGCAGTCGTTTAATTTGCCGGTTAAGTTAATTTTAATTGAAAGATTACCAGTCTAACATCAATGGCTGGCGATCGGTGTTATAACGTTATGGAACAGGATATCAGGAATATTGCAATTATCGCTCACGTAGATCACGGAAAAACAACACTCGTAGATCAGATGTTGAAACAGAGTGGTACATTCAGAGAAAACCAGCATGTGGAAGAAAGGGTTATGGATTCCAATGAACTGGAGAAAGAAAAGGGGATTACAATAAGTTCCAAAAATACGGCTGTGCTCTGGAATCAAACTAAAATAAACATTGTGGATACTCCCGGTCACGCTGATTTTGGGGGAGAGGTGGAACGTATCCTTAAAATGGTGAATGGAGTAATCCTGCTTGTGGATGCAGCAGAAGGACCGTTGCCCCAGACAAAATTTGTTCTCAGAAAATCACTGGACCTGGGGTACCAGCCTATTGTCGTAATCAACAAGATCGACCGTAAGGATGCTCGTCCGGATGCGGTCCTTAATGAAATTTTCGATCTGTTTGTGACACTGGATGCATCGGATGAACAACTCGATTTTCCTATTTTATATGCAGTCGGTATTGATGGAGTTGCAAAACGGGAACTTGAAGATGAAACCAGTGATCTGACACCTTTGTTTGAGACGATTATTGATCACATTCCACCACCTGAACAAATTACAGATGCACCTTTTAAAATGCTGGTCAGCAGTGTTGACTGGAACGATTATGTAGGCCGGATTGCTATTGGGCGGGTTGAACAGGGTACCATCAATGTGGGTGCTGATGTTGCTTTGGTGGATCGAAATGGTAATCTGAAAGAAAAAGCAAGGACGACCAAATTGTTTACCTTTGCCGGGCTGAAGAGGGAACCGGTTGAAACAGTAATGGCCGGTGATATCATTGCGATGGCTGGATACGAGGATGTAAATATCGGCAATACACTGACAGCTGCATCTGACTTGACACCAGTTACTTATTATGATATTGATCAGCCAACCCTTGCCATGTTCTTCAGGGTGAATAATTCTCCATTTGCAGGCCGGGAAGGTAATTATGTAACCTCTAATATGATCAAAGACCGTCTGGAAAAAGAGATACGCACCAATGTATCTCTGAAAGTAGAACAGACTGAAAGTCCGGAAATTTATAAAGTTTCAGGAAGGGGGGAACTCCAGTTGGCTATTCTGACAGAAACGATGAGGAGAGAAGGCTATGAATTTGCAGTATCCCGCCCGGAAGTATTGATGAAGGAAGTCGATGGCAAAATACACGAGCCCTTTGAAGAAGTGATTGTGGACGTCCATGAAGATTACAGTAACAAAGTGATCGATAACCTGCAAAAACGTAAAGGAATCATGACTTCCATGGTGAAGGAGGGGGAAAACAACAGGATCAGTTTTCGGGTTCCTTCCCGCGGCCTGATCGGATTCAGAAGTGAACTATTGACGGAGACCAGGGGTACCGGTATGATGCATCAGCATTTTGACAGTTACGGTGAACATGCAGGAGAAATTCCCGGACGTACCAGAGGTGCGCTTATTGGCCTTGAGAAAGGTGAGGTCACCGGCTATGCGCTTGAAGGGTTACAGGACAGGGGACAGTTTTTTGTAAAACCCGGAGACGAAGTTTATGCAGGCCAGGTGGTAGGGATCAATAACCGGAATGAAGACCTGGTAGTGAATGTGGTAAAAAAGAAGAACCTGAC
>SLKH01000182.1 GCA_007134665.1 Balneolaceae bacterium | reverse complement strand
TGTCGTCGCCAATACTGCTGTCCCAGATCGAATCGTCATTGATGAGATTCTTGTCGTTCAGTTCATTGTCGACGGATGTTACTTTGGCCGGTGCGTCGTCGGGCTGATCGATATTTGCATCTGTAACAGAAGCACAACCTGCCATTAAACCTATTGCTAAAAGCATAGAGAAAATTGGTGATAATCGTTTTTTGATGTCAATTGAAGTATTCATGATTATGTTCATTTATTTATCGTTAACATTTAATTTATACAGTAAGTTGATTACAAGAGTAACGAGTATAATGTTTGTTACAAAAATAAGCTAAGTCAAAAATTATTAATAATCTACAAGTATATAGAAAAGCCGTATTTTTTCTTTTTATATTTAAAATAAGGTATTAAAAAATTTGAAAGTGTTATCAGGTGTTTATATAGTTAACCAGTATTTTTTGTGTTCTACAGACAGCTATTTAAGTAAAAGAAATAAATAAACTGTGCGAGTAGTGTAACATTTCTTTACTTATCATAGGCGGTAAATAAAAAAAGATCAAATCAGATAACCTGTGCCCAGAGTCGATTATTCGGAATTGGTGGATGCCTTGCAAGATGGTGATGAATCGAGAGCAGGGGAACTGCTGGAAGAAGTTATCCCACGACTTGAAGATTATCTTCAGGTCGTAATGGGTGCGGATCCCAGAACGGCCAAGGAATGTGTTCATCAGGCATTCCTTGATGTGTTTGAACAAATTAGAAAAAATAATATCAGAGAGGAAAAATATATTTTCAGTTATCTGATTAAGGCTTGCAGGCATGAATATTTCAGATATAAAAAACACCAGCACCGATTTCTTTATGAAGAGGATTCGGCAGAAGATACAATTCAGCCGGCGATGCAAATTGAGAACCTGCTGGATAAAGAGAGAGAGAAAATACTCAAAGAGTGCCTTGATGAACTTGACAAAAAATCGAGAGATTTAATAACACATTTCATGAAGGAACCGGATACAACAACCAAAGAAGCAAGTGCACTGTTTAATATTTCAGAAGCAAATGTTCGGACAAGAAAATCAAGAATTACAAGTCAGCTTCATGAGTGCTACAAAAAAAAATCAATGCAATAGGGTTTATAAGGTGCTGATGTTTGATTCTACGATTTCTGTCAGGTAAATCTTAAAAGTAAAATTTCATCTATATTCCGTTAATCACTGTTAGTGAATAACTTTTTTGGATCAAAGCTTGAAAATAGCAATAAAAAAGCCCAACATAAGGGTATTCATAGTTTTTTAGCTTTTATAAATAATCTTTAAACACTTAATACAGATCTGACTATGTGGCTGAATATCAAATCATTTGATCAGTACAAGAATATTTACAAAGAATCACAAAAACATCGTGCGGACTTTTGGGAACATGAAGCGGGTACTTTTTACTGGAGAAAACGGTGGAAAAAAGTACAAAGCGGTGGATTTGAAAAAGGTGATATTAAATGGTTTGAGGGCGGAAAGCTCAATGTTACCGAAAATGCATTGGATCGTCATCTGAATAATATTGGCAGTAAAACAGCATTTATTTTTGAACCAAATCATCCTGACAGTTTCAGGCGAACAATTACTTACCGGCAGCTTCATGAAGATGTTTGTCGTTTTTCCAATGTATTGGAAAGTAAAGGGATCAGGAAAGGAGACAGGGTTTGTATATACATGGCGATGACTCCGGAACTGGTGATAGCAGCATTAGCATGTGCACGAATAGGTGCTGTTCATTCGATTGTATTTGCCGGTTTTTCAGCTCAGTCACTTTCTGAACGGATACAGGATTGTGATGCTAAAATGCTCATTACCAATGACGGCCTCAGAAGGGGTGACAAACACGTGCCATTGAAGGATATTTCGGATGAGGCACTTGAAAATTGCCCGACAGTAAATAGTGTTATTGTATGTCAGCGAACAAACCGAGAAGTCAATTGGGTGGAAGGCAGAGATGAGTGGTGGCATCTGTTGATCCGGAACGCATCAAAAAAGCATGAAGCTGTGGAGATGGACGCCGAAGATCCCCTATTTATTTTATACACATCCGGATCAACCGGAAAACCAAAAGGTGTACTTCATACGTGTGGTGGATATATGGTTTACACCAGCTATTCATTCCGGAATGTATTTCAGGTGAAGGAAAATGATGTGTATTGGTGTACTGCTGATGCCGGATGGATCACCGGGCACTCGTATATCATTTATGGTCCGCTCTTCAATGGGGCAACAGGGATTATATTTGAAGGTACACCGACCTATCCTGATCCCGGAAGATTCTGGGAGGTTGTTGAAAAATATAATGTCACTCATTTTTATACTGCCCCGACTGCGATCCGGGCATTGATGAAGGCCGATTTAAAATATGTACAAAAATACGATTTGAGTTCACTGAAAGTTCTTGGCTCTGTCGGTGAACCGATAAACGAAGAAGCCTGGCACTGGTATCACAAAAATATCGGGAGAGGGAATTGCCCGATAGTTGACACCTGGTGGCAGACCGAAACCGGTGGAATCATGATCTCCTCGCTCGCGGGTGTGACTCCAGGGAAACCCGGTTTTGCGACATTGCCATTACCCGGGGTTGAACCAGTGTTAATGGATCAAGAAGGAAATGAAATTGCTGGGAATGATGTGCAGGGGAACCTCTGTATTAAACATCCCTGGCCATCAATTGCACGAACAATTTGGGGGGATCATGAACGCTACCTTGAGACCTATATGAGTGCCTATAAAGGCTATTATTTTACCGGAGACGGTTGCCGGCGCGATGAAAGTGGTTTTTACCGTATTACCGGCAGGGTGGATGATGTTCTGAATGTATCCGGACACAGGCTGGGAACTGCTGAAATCGAAAATGCAATTGATGAACACAGTAATGTTATTGAGACGGCAGTGGTCGGTTATCCTCATGATGTAAAAGGGCAGGGGATATATGCATTTATGATTTGTGAAAAAAAACCTGCTAATATGGAAGAGTTTAAAAAGGAGATCAACGATCTGGTTACAAAAATCATCGGCCCGATTGCCAAACCGGATAAATTGCAGGTAGTACCCGGGCTTCCCAAAACACGGTCGGGCAAAATTATGCGGCGTATTCTCAGAAAAATTGCAGCAAACGACCTTGAAAATATCGGTGATACTTCCACTCTTCTCGACCCCTCTGTGGTTGAAGAGATTAAAAATATGGAGAGTACCTGATCTGTTTGCAGAATTTGACCCAAAAAAGGTCTAACGACTTTTTTGGGTTAAATTATTTTGGGTTAAAATCACTCGTCATGCCACGTCAAGTTCTCTGGCGAGCCTGATGGCCGTCCGGTAAACTGGTGTATGAAATGGAATTTATAAAAAGCTTGCAGTTAACAGGATCAATCCGCTTGTAATTAAAAGTATCAGCCTGAAGCGTGTACTGATTAATATTTCGTGGAATAACAGACCGTAAGTTAAAGGATTTTCATTCAGCCAGTGATAATAGTGATGTCTGTGTAGTGTGCCTAAAGCCATTGTAACATGGCCATGCAATATCGTCAGCATAAAAGGTATGGCAAATAGAATAGAGCCCGGATAGCTTACATATTTTTCTACAGAACTCAATTCACAGATGAAATAATATGGCCATGCAAATATCAGCAGCAAAGGTACTGTTAATGACCAGTTTATCAGTGTAATTCTTCGGTAATTTTTTTCATTCAATTCAGACGACACAGTCGATTCCTCCATACTGATTTCAGATCTGGGAGGCAATTAACATCTCTATTTCACGATAAGGCATATTGAAAAGATTGGCCAGAGATTTTTTTGTAAGATGTTTTTTGTAAACATAAGTTCCATTTCTAAGCGCAGTAATACTCCAGAGGCTTTCTCTGATTCCTCCGGCGTCTCCGATAGCAAGAAGGTATGGAACAATCACATTATTCAAGGCGTAAGTGGCTGTCCGGGCAACATTGGAGGGTATATTGGGTACGCAATAGTGGATAACACCGTGTTTGCTAAATACAGGATTTGAATGGCTGGTCGGCTCACTTGTTGCAATACACCCACCCTGGTCAATTACGGTGTCAATGATTACACTTCTGTCTTTCATATTGGTAACCATGGGTTCCGTTACCAGGCAGGGTGCGCGGTCACCTTCTGTTACTGCTGCCCCGATTACTACATCAGCCAGTTCAATGGCAGATGAAAGATATTGATGATTTGCGGTCGCAGTGATAACTCTTCTGTCAAGAGCATTTTCAAGCCGCCGGAGTTGTGCAAGGTCGTTATCAAGAACAAACACCTGAGCTCCATAACCAAGTGCTGTTCTTGCAGCATATTCTCCTATGATTCCTGCCCCGATTATCACAACTGTTGACGGAGGAATGCCGGAGATTCCACCCAGCATAATTCCCTGACCGTCACTACTGTTTTCAAGGTAATGTGCAGCAATCTGAACAGACATGGATCCGGTAATTTCGTGCATCATCCTGACGATTGGAAACTCTGAATCATCACCCATAATAAATTCGTACCCGATACATGAAACTCCTTTCTGAATCAGTGATTTCAGAAATTCTACTTTCATGTTGCCGAGGTGCAGAGCAGAGATCAGTACCTGGTTTTGCTGCATCCACTCCTGTTCCTGTTGGGTAGGCGGGGCAACTTTGACGATGAGTTCAGACTTTTTGTAGAGTTCTTCAGGGCTGTAAATGATTTCAGCGCCTGCATCAGCATATTCCTGATCCGAAAAATGGGCATCGTTACCGGCACCTTTTTCAATATAGATTTCGTGATTATTAGCACGAAGGATTGAAACGCCCCCGGGAGTCAGTGACAGGCGCCGCTCATCATTCGAAATCTCTTTTGGTAAGCCGATCTTGAGAGAAATATCTGACCTGGTTTTGATTAATCTCTTTTCAAGCGTTTTTAAACCGATCTGTTCCGTATCGAGTGGTTTTATTTCCATGTAAAAAAATAAACAAAAAGGGGTTAGTTGCTCTATTACATTTTAACTAAGTTAAAACTAATCAAAACCATCAGATCTGCAAGTAGTTCATGAAAAAGATCAGGCCGAAAAAAAGTCTGGGCCAACATTTTTTACAAGACGGCAACATCATTCGAAAAATTGCAGATACAATTCCTGCAAAGATTAATGATTTCATAATAGAAATTGGGCCCGGTACCGGAATGCTTACGGCTGAACTCATAAAAAAGTTCAAGAATATACTGGCTGTGGAAGTTGATGGCAGGGCAATTGAGTATCTTCAGGAAAAATTTCCGAATCTTGAGCTCCATCATGAAGATATACTGAAAGTTTCCTGGGATGACCTGTTGCCTGGAGATCATTCTGCAGATATCCATGTAGTTGGTAATCTTCCTTATAACATAACATCCCAGATACTGTTTGCAATTCTTGATCACAGAAACCGGTTGAAAAGTGCTACATTGATGATGCAAAAAGAAGTAGCTGAAAGGCTTATAGCTGTTCCCGGTACCAAGGATTACGGAATATTGAGTGTACAGGTTCAATTAATGAGCAGTCCGGAAATAGCATTTGATGTATCTGCCAATGCATTTTACCCCAGGCCAAAAGTTACAAGCAGTGTAGTAGTGTTAAAATTTGATCAGCCGGAGTTGATGTGCCGTGACAAGAATTTGAAAAAAGTCGTAAGAACCGCATTTCAGCAGAGAAGAAAAAAATTGAGTAACTCACTGAAGCGGTTCGATAATCTGCCAGAAGGCCCGGAATTCGATTATGACAAACGAGCAGAAGCCTGGGAGCCTGCCATATATGAAAAGTTGACAGCACAGATGGAACAAGATGGCACGCTTCTCTGAAATTTCGACGAATCTGTCGGGAATATGTGTTGGTAAACAGGTCGAAAAGTGCAATTCGGGCAACTAATCCAATTCTTTTTCACTTTTATCGAGTTTGGTATGGAAGTTGCATAAAAGATCAATCGAAGAGGGTCTGTATGTGTAAAGCCCTGAACTTATTTCAAAGATTTTTATTAACAAGTAACAAAAACCAAAAATTGAAGGAGTCATTTATGGCTAATATTAAACCTTTAAGTGATCGAGTCCTGGTTCGTCCGGACGATGTTGAAGAGACAACCAGCTCTGGAATTATTATTCCGGATACAGCAAAAGAGAAGCCACAACGCGGAACTGTTGTAGCTGCCGGTCCGGGAAAAGTAGAGAACGGAACCAAAATTGACATGTCGGTCAAAGAAGGTGATCACATTCTATACGGAAAATATTCCGGCACCGAGATCACACTTGATGGTGTAGAGTACCTGATTATGCGAGAAGGTGACATACTTGGAGTCGTCTCGTAAATACTCACTATTTAAAAAATTAACCTGAATATAAAATTAATATAAGCACTATGTCTGCTAAACTAATTCATTACGATACCGATGCACGTGACTCATTGAAACGAGGCGTGGATAAACTGGCAAATGCTGTCAAAGTAACATTGGGTCCGAGAGGACGTAATGTTGTGATTGAAAAATCCTTTGGCGCTCCAACTGTAACCAAAGATGGCGTTACGGTTGCCAAAGAAATTGAACTGGCCGATAAGGTTGAAAATATGGGGGCACAGATGGTAAGAGAAGTTGCATCCCGTACTGCTGATAATGCTGGAGACGGTACGACAACTGCGACCGTACTTGCCCAATCCATAATCAACAATGGACTGAAAAACGTTACTGCAGGTGCGAACCCGATGGAATTGAAAAGGGGTATTGACACTGCCGTAAAACATGTTGTTGGCGAACTGAAAAAGCTCAGTAAAAACGTACAGGACAATCCCGAAAGCATTGAGCAGGTAGCTACTATATCTTCCAATGGTGACGAAGAGATCGGATCCAGAATTGCTGAAGCTTTTGAAAAGGTTGGTAAGGATGGCGTAATTACCGTTGAAGAAGCGAAAAGCACTGATACTTACCTTGATACTGTAGAAGGTATGCAGTTCGACCGTGGTTATCTGTCACCTTATTTTGTTACCGATAGTGACAAAATGACTACCGAACTTGAAGAGCCTTATATCCTGATCTTCGATAAGAAGATTTCAAATATGAAGGATCTTCTGCCAATTCTTGAAAAAGTAATTCAGACCAACCGTCCGCTTCTTATTATAGCTGAGGATGTAGAAGGTGAAGCTCTTGCAACACTTGTTGTTAACAAGCTTAGAGGTTCACTGAAAGTGGCTGCCGTAAAAGCACCCGGTTTTGGTGACAGGCGAAAAGCGATGCTCGAGGATATTGCAATTCTTACCGGTGGTACTGTGATCAGTGAAGAGCGCGGTTACAAACTGGAAAATGCAACTCTCGATTTTCTCGGTGAGGTTGACAGAATCTCAATCGATAAGGACAACACAACGATTGTTGGTGGTAAGGGCAAAGAAAGTGATATCAAAGCCCGAATCAACCAGATCAAGTCGCAAATTGAAAGCACAACATCCGATTACGACCGGGAAAAACTGCAGGAACGACTGGCAAAACTCAGTGGCGGTGTCGCTGTAATTTATGTTGGTGCAGCTTCTGAAGTAGAGATGAAGGAGAAAAAAGCTCGTGTTGAAGATGCCCTGCATGCAACGAGAGCAGCAGTTGAAGAAGGAATCGTGGCTGGTGGAGGAGTTGCATACCTGAGAGCTTTGAAAGGGCTCGAAAAAGTGAAAGGAGAATCACCTGACCAGGAAGTTGGATTCGATATTATTCGCCGTGCCCTGCAATCTCCATTGAGAGCTATTGCAAATAACGCAGGTGTTGAAGGGTCAATCGTTGTACAAAAAGTACTTGAAGGTAAAGATGCTTTTGGTTACAACGCACGTACTGAAAAGTATGAAGACCTGATCAAAGCTGGTGTGATAGACCCAACCAAAGTTGCACGTACAGCACTTGAAAATGCCGCTTCCGTTGCAGCTCTGCTGTTGACAACCGAAGCTGTCGTTGTCGATAAGCCATCAAAGAATGGTGACGATGATGACGGCCCCGGCGGAATGCCAGGTGGCGGAATGCCAGGCGGAATGGGAGGCATGGGCGGAATGATGTAAGCGATTCATTCTTTCCATAATTTTAGTAAATATTATAAACCTCACCTCCTTCGGGAGGTGAGGTTTTTTTGTATCACATCTTTGCAACAGGCAGTATGGTTTAAGAGAGTATATTCGTCTAAATTAATTCTTGCCATATCTCCATAAACAATTAAACCCTAAATTGTTTTCATATCTTGAAATTTCAGGCATGAATTGGATAATGAATTGGCCGGTATTATTTTTATTCTCTATAACTCTTTGCTATGTACATAGCTTAATTTCTTACTGGATACAGGGTCGACCTAATGAAGTTCCTTACTGTAAATCTTCCGGTCATTTTAATTTTCAGCATTTCATTGAATGATGCTCTGGTTGGCCAGTCAATTTCCATACAGGGAATGGTGGTTGATCAGGAAGATGCCAGGCCTTTAATTGGTGCAAATCTCATTTTACAACACGCTGATGAGGAGGATATTACTTACGGTACTGCTACCGGACGAAATGGATATTTCGGTATTACCATCCCGGTTGATGGGCGTTATGTTCTGAGTATAAGCCATATCGGTTATATCACACATACGGATACTCTTAACCTCGATCCGGGTACAAGACATACACTGAATTTTGAGTTAATACAGGATGAT
>SLKH01000354.1 GCA_007134665.1 Balneolaceae bacterium | reverse complement strand
GGAGCCGGTGTAGTATCAAAGATACTGGATTAAAGAATAATGAATGTCGAATGACGAATATCGAACAGTCGAATTTCGAAGGTTAACAGGCTTAATTGTTAGAAATTCGTATTCGAAAGAAATATTTATAAATAGATAAACCGTGGCAACACAACAAAAAATACGTATCAAGCTGAAATCCTATGATCATAACCTGATCGATAAATCAGCTGAAAAAATAATCCAGACTGTTAAATCTACCGGTGCAGTGGTGTCAGGGCCGATACCACTGCCAACTAAAAAGAATATTATAACAGTGAACCGGTCAGTTCATGTGAATAAAAAATCACGTGAACAGTTTGAATATCGTTCACACAAAAGACTGATTGATATTTTGTCAACCGGATCTCAAACAGTTGATGCCCTGATGAAGCTTGAGCTTCCTTCAGGTGTTGATGTGGAAATAAAAGTTTAAATCCTGATAAAAAGATAGCCATGAGTGGTTTGATTGGAAAAAAAATAGGAATGACTAATGTCTTTGATGAACTTGGGCGAAGTATAGCTGTAACGGTTATAGAGGTACCCCCATGTGTCATTTCACAGATTAAAACGGAAGAATCGGACGGATATAACGCTGTTCAGCTTGCGGCTTTTGATAAAAGAGAAAAGAGCACAACCAATGCCCTGAAAGGTCATTTTGACAAAGCAGGAACCGAACCTAAAAAGTATGTCACTGAATTCCGTGATTTCATTCCTGAAGGATTTGAACTCGGCGATGAATTGAATGCAGAAGATGTGTTTACGGTAGGAGATCTTGTTGATGTGGTAGGGATCTCAAAGGGCCGTGGATTCACCGGTGTAATGAAAAGGCATAACTTTGGCGGCGTTGGTGAAGCTACGCACGGTCAGCACGACCGTCAGCGGGCACCAGGTGCAATTGGAAATGCATCTGACCCTTCAAGAGTATTTAAAGGAAAGAAAATGGCTGGAAGATCCGGCAATGAACGCGTTAAGATTCAGAATCTCAGTGTTGCAAAAATCTTTCCTGAATCGAATACAATACTTGTAACCGGAGGTGTCCCAGGACGGAATGGCGGCTATCTGAAAATTTTTAATAAATCTACAAGCGAAGTAGCCTGATGGAACTGACGATCTATAAAACTGATGGTAAGAGCAGCGGTAATAAAATTGCACTGAATGATGAAATTTTTGCAATTGAACCTAATGAAACTCTTATATATGAAGATGTACGACGCTATCTGAGTAACAAAAGACAAGGAACGGCAAGTACCAAAGAACGGGGTGAAGTTCGTGGTGGCGGAAGAAAAGCATACCGCCAAAAAGGAACAGGAATGGCACGCCGCGGATCTATTCGTTCTCCGCTGTTAAAAGGTGGTGGTACAGTATTTGGGCCGAAACCACGTACTTATAGTGTTAAGATGACTAAGAAAATGCGGGCCCAGGCAAGAAAATCTGCATTATCACTAAAGGCTTCTGAAGAAGGCATCGTTGTAGTTGAGGATTTTAATTATGATGAGCCCAAAACCAAAAATATTGTTGAACTTCTGAAAGCTCTTGAGATCAATGATAAAAAAGTACTCATACTCACTTCAGAAACTGACATAAATATGTATAAGTCAGCTCGAAATATTCCCAATGTCAGTGTACTTGAAGCCTACAAGCCGAATACATATCAAATTCTGAATGCAGATGTGCTTCTTATTCAGGAATCAGGTGTCGGAGTACTGGAAAGCAGCTTTAAACCCAAAAACGAAGAGGAAGCAGCATGATCGTATTGGAAAAACCATTAATAACAGAAAAGCTGACACGACTGCAGGAAGAGCATCAGCAATATGCTTTTAAAGTGGCTTTAAAAGCGACCAAACCACAGATTAAAAGAGCAATTGAAGATAGATATCCGGATGTCAGGGTTGGACGGGTAAATACCATGATTGTACCATCCAAACCAAAGGGAAGGTTTACCAAAGGCGGATATGTTGACGGGAGAAGTAAAATTTGGAAAAAAGCAATTGTAACATTGAAAGAAGGCGAAATAGACTTTTTCAGCGAAATCTAAGGTTTTGAATTATGCCTACTAAGCAACTTAAACCTATTACCCCCGGGCAGCGACATCGAATCGCTCCGGTTTTTGATGACATTACGGTTAGCAAGCCGCTTAAATCAAAAACAAAAGGGATTACAAAGAGTGGTGGCCGGAATAACCGCGGCCGTATGACCTCACGCAGAATTGGAGGCGGACATAAAAGAAAACTTCGTGTTATCGATTTTAAAAGAAATAAGCACGATATCCCGGCAAAAGTACAGACGATTGAATACGATCCGAACCGTACTGCACGAATCGCGTTGCTTGCTTATGCAGATGGCGAAAAAAGATATATTCTTGCACCAAATAAAATCCAGGTTGGTGATACATTAATCAGTGGAGAAAGTGTAGCACCGGATCCGGGTAATTCTATGCCAATGCGTAATATGCCTCCGGGTACATTTATCCATAATGTGGAACTTGAGCCGGGAAAAGGCGGGCAGCTTTGCAGAAGTGCCGGAACGGTTGCACAGATGGTAGCTAAGACAGATAAATATGTAACTGTAAAACTTCCTTCTGGTGAAGTAAGAATGATTCTCGGTACCTGTTATGCAACTGTTGGTGCTACAAGTAATCCGGATCATTTTAATACTACTAAAGGAAAAGCCGGTAGAACAAGATGGCTTGGCAGACGACCGATTACACGTGGAGTTGCCAAAAACCCGGTTGATCACCCGATGGGTGGAGGAGAAGGAAAAGCATCAGGTGGCCACCCGCGTTCACCGTGGGGACAATCTGCCAAGGGCAAGAAAACCCGCAACAAGAAAAAATTGTCGTCAAAATTTATTGTAAGAAGAAGAAAAGCTAAAAAAGCGTAACTGATATGCCACGTTCATTAAAAAAAGGACCTTACGTTCACTATAAGCTGCAGAAGAAAATTGATGAAATGAATCAAAGCGGCAAGAAAAAAATGATCAAAACCTGGTCCAGAAGTTCAATGGTAACACCCGATTTTGTTGGGTTGACGCTTGCTGTACATAATGGAAAACAGTTCATACCTGTCTACATTACAGAAAATATGGTAGGCCATAAGTTGGGTGAGTTTGCACCGACCCGGACATTCCGTGGCCATCCGTTGAAGAAAGCCAAATAACTGAAAGACTGATTAGATAATGGAAATGCCGATTTTTGAAGCAAAAGCTGTTCAAAGACATCTGCGTAAAGCTCCCCGAAAAATACGGTTGGTAGCAGACGCTGTCCGGGGGAAAAGGGTTGATAAGGCTCTGAAACAACTTGAATTTATGAAAAAAGGCTCAGCTGAAGATGTATCCAAAGTGATAAAATCAGCTGCTGCAAATTTAAGAGACAGATTTGAAGAGGAGCGATTAGATAATGATATGCTCTTTATAAAAACAATCACAATTGATAAGGGTGTTACCCTGAAGCGGATTCAGCCCCGGGCTATGGGCCGTGCGAACCGGATCAACAAACACAGCAGTCACATTACTGTTGTAGTGGCGAAACAGGAAGATGAAATTGTAACTGAATAAACCGGCAGAATTTTGGGACAAAAAACAAATCCAACTGGACTTAGACTTGGTATCATCAAAGGGTGGGATTCCAACTGGTATTCTGAAGAGAATGAACCGGCGATGTTACTGGAAGACAATAAACTTCGTGAATATCTGGAGACAAGGCTTAAAAACGGCGGACTCTCCAACGTAATTATAGAACGGACACCAAAACGGATCCTTCTCACTTTAAATACTTCACGCCCGGGAGTTATTATAGGCAAGGGTGGCGAGCAGATTGAATTGCTTCGTGAAGAGTTGAAAAAGATTACCAGCAAGGAAGTTCAGATTAATGTCAGTGAAATTAAAAGGCCAGAACTGGATGCGAGTCTTGTAGCACAAAATATCGCTCAGCAACTGGAAGCTCGTATCTCTTTTAGAAGAGCTATGAAGACAGCAATTTCTTCTGCAATGAGAATGGGTGCTAAAGGAATTAAGGTACGTTGTGCCGGACGTTTGGGAGGTGCAGAGATGGCACGAACCGAACAGTATAAAGAGGGCAGGATTCCACTCCATACTTTAAGAGCGGATATTGACTATTCTAATACAACCGCCAACACCATTTACGGTTCCATTGGAGTGACTGTCTGGATTTTTAAAGGTGAAATAATTGGCGATGTCGATCTCAGTCCGGGTACAAAGGCTGAAAAAGACGATGAACCGAAAAGAAAACGTCGTGGTGGTTCGGATAACCGTAAATCAAGACGTTCTCGACGGAAAAGCCGTAGTAACTAAATGTTGATTAGGAATTATGCTTGAACCAAAAAGAATAAAACGCCGACGTGTACATCGTGATAACCTGAAAGGAAATGCTCAGCGCGGTCATACTCTCGCATTTGGAAGTTTTGGACTAAAAGCTCTTGAGCCAAAGTTCATCACATCCCGTCAGATTGAAGCCTGCCGGATTGCCATAGCAAGAACCCTTCAGCGTGATGGACAGACATTTATCAGAATATTTCCTGACAGGCCAATGACCAGCAAACCGGCAGAAACAAGGATGGGTAAAGGTAAGGGTGCGTTGGATCATTTTGTAGCTGCAGTTAAACCTGGCCGGATTTTGTTTGAAATTTCAGGTGTAACTGAAGACAAAGCCAGGGAAGCAATGAGAAGGGCTTCACATAAATTACCAATTAAAACAAAATTTGTGATGCGCCGCGACTATGACGGCCATTGATTGAGGTACAGATATGAAAGCTCATGAATTAAGGGAACTGTCGGATACTGAATTACATGCTCGTCTGAAAGACGAGATGGAACTGCTTGAAGATCTCAGATTTAATAAAGCAGTAGCAGGGCAATTGGAAAACCCAAATCGCCTGAAAATGACCAGGCGTGAAATTGCCCGGATTAAAACGATTATTAATGAAAAACAAAGTGCTGAATAACGAATATGGCACAAGCAGAAAGAGCACAACGAAGAACTAGAACGGGCCGTGTGGTCAGCGATCGCATGGATAAAAGTATAACCGTTGCAGTAGATCGACAGATTAAACACTCGATTTACGACAAATTTATTACAAAGACGACTAAATATATGGCTCATGATGAGAATAACGAGGCTAATGCCGGAGATACCGTTCTTATCATGTCCACACGTCCACTCTCCAAACGCAAATCATGGCGCTTGGTAGAAGTACTTGAACGTGCAAAATAACGACAGATTTAGGTACGACTCATGATTCAAATGCAATCAAAATTAAATGTAGCCGATAATAGCGGAGCCAAGAAAGTCCAGTGTATTAAAGTTCTGGGCGATTCAAGACGACGTTATGCACGAGTGGGTGATCTCATTTCATGCTCTGTAAAAACGGCAATTCCAGGCGGTACGGTAAAAAAAGGTGAAGTAGTTACTGCTGTTGTTGTCCGTACAAAAAAAGAAACTCGTCGCCGTGATGGAAGTTATATTCGGTTTGACGAAAATGCGGCTGTAATCATTAATAAAGATAATGAGCCTGTGGGAACCCGGATATTCGGGCCTGTAGCCAGAGAACTTCGTGAACGCAATTTCATGCGTATCGTATCACTGGCACCAGAGGTATTATAAAGGATATCAGATATGCCAAGAAAGTATAACAAGCGCAAGAAATTACACGTTAAAAAAGGTGATGACGTTATGGTTATTGCCGGAAATGACAAGGGTAAGAACGGCCGGGTATTGGCTGTATTTCCTGCACGGGATCGTGTTCTTGTAGAAGGTATTAACATGCGTACACATCATGAAAAGCCAACGCAGGAAAACCCGCAGGGTGGCCGGCTGACCAAAGAAGCTCCAATTCATGTATCAAATGTTATGGTTATTGATCCGACCACAGATGAACCGACCAGAACAGGCAGGAAAAGAGTTGATGAAGAAGGTGGCGGGCGATGGGTCAGATACGCAAAAGTTAGTGGTGAAATAATTGACAAATAGGAATTGACGAAAAATGGCTGAAGCAAGATTATATAAAGCATACAAAGAGGAGATCCATCCTAAACTCATGGAAGAGTTTAGTTTGGAAAATAAAATGGCTGTGCCAAGACTCCAGAAAATTGTGATTAATGTTGGTGTTGGAGAAGCTATTGAAAATGCTAAACTCCTGGATTCTGTAACATCTAATGTTGCCGCAATTACAGGACAAAGGCCTGTTACCACAAAAGCAAAGAAATCGATATCAAACTTTAAACTTCGTGAAGGTGTACCGATAGGGTGCAAGGTTACACTTAGAAAGAAAGTAATGTATGAATTTATTGACCGGTTGATTAATCTTGCACTGCCGCGTACTCGCGACTTTCAGGGAGTGCCTGATAAAAGTTTTGACGGCCGCGGAAATTATACACTTGGCATAAAGGAGCACACGATATTCCCTGAAATTGATGTTGATAAAGTGGATAAACTGCATGGAATGGATATCACATTTGTGACAACGGCAGAGACAGATGAACAGGCATATGCATTGCTAAAGCATTTTGGCATGCCTTTCGTTAAAAGAGATTTACAATAAAAGAAAAGAAGAATTACCCATGGCTAAGAAATCCTGGATAGCGAGAAATAAAAAAAGAAAAGAAACTGTAGAAAAATACGCCGAAAAACGTCGCAAGCTCAAAGAAGCAGGTGACTATGAAGCGTTGCAAAAATTACCGAGAAATGCCAGCCCAACCCGGGTTAGAAACAGATGTAATATTACAGGCAGGTCTCGCGGATACATCAGTAAATATGGCATTTCACGGATTAAATTTCGTGAACTTGCACTTGAAGGAAAAATACCCGGCGTTAGAAAAGCAAGCTGGTAAAACTGGAGAATAGATTTTATGCACACTGATCCTATTGCAGATTATTTGGCCCGCATTCGTAATGCACAACGTGCCGGCCACAGAAGGGTAGATATCCCTGCTTCAAAATTAAAACGGGCTATGACCAAAATATTGGTTGATAAAGGATATATCAGCAGGTATATCGATATCGAGGATGATAAACAGGGCGTATTGCGTCTGTTTCTTAAATATGATGCATACGGATTACCCGTCATTCGTCATATCAAGCGTATTTCAAAGCCTGGTCTCCGTAAATATTGTGATTCAACGGAAATCCCCCGTTCATTAAACGGACTCGGAATAGTGATACTTTCGACCTCTCGTGGAGTTATGACTGATAAAGAGGCGAAAAAATTGAATGTAGGCGGAGAAGTTCTCTGCAGCATCTATTAATTCAAGATTCTAAAAAAATGTCTAGAATAGGAAATCAACCGGTACCGTTAAGTGATAAAGTGGAATTCAGTCTTGACGCCGATAATGTAGTTACGGTGAAAGGCGAAAAGGGTTCTGATACACTAAGGCTGCATCCGGATATTATTGTTGAAAAAAATAACAATGAAATTATTGTTAAAAGAAGCACGGATACCAAAGAAAACCGTTCTTTACATGGGTTGTATCGGTCGCTGATCAATAACATGGTAACCGGTGTCAGTGAAGGTTATGTTAAACAGCTTGAAATCATTGGCGTGGGATATCGTGCAATGCTAAATGGGAATGTCCTTGAATTAAACCTCGGTTATTCTCACCCGATCTATTTTGTACCCCCGGATGATATTACACTGGAAGTAGATACGAAATCCCGGAAAAACCCCGTGATTAAAATCAGCGGGATCAACAAGGAAATGGTTGGCCAGGTTGCTGCAAAAATTCGATCATTGAGAAAACCGGAACCGTATAAAGGGAAAGGAATTCGATATGTTGATGAACGAATCAGAAGAAAAGCAGGTAAATCTGCCGCTAAATAACAGAATGTGAGTGATGGATAGAAACAAATTTAAAAATGAACGCAGAAACAAAATCCGGAAAAGAATTCGGTCAACCATCAGAGGCACCGCTGACCGCCCGAGGCTTGCTGTGTATAAAAGCAACAAGCATGTTCATCTCCAGCTTATTAATGACCTGGATGGAAAAACGTTAATTGGCGTATCTTCCAACTCTGAGGCCTTTAAAAATGATTTGAAAGGTAAAAGCGGTATTGAACAGGCAAAGGTGTTGGCAAGCGAACTTGCCAAAACTGCAGCAGATCAGGGTATCAATAAAGCGGTATTTGACCGAAGTGGTTACAAATATCATGGAATTGTTAAAGCTGTTGCTGAAGGTGCACGTGAAGGTGGAATAGATCTCTAAAATGAATTAAGATTATGCCAAAAGTCAGAAGAAAACATAATATCCCGGCTGCAAACCTGAACCTTGAGGAAAAACTGGTTCATATCAACCGGGTTTCAAAAGTGGTAAAAGGTGGCCGACGATTCGGTTTTAATGCAATTGTTGTAGTTGGTAACGGAGAAGGTGTGGTTGGCCATGGTCTTGGTAAAGCCAATGAAGTTTCCGATGCAATTCAAAAAGGATTTGATAATGCAAAGAAGAACCTGATTAGAATTCCGATTACCAAAACGGGATCCATACATCACGATGTAGTTGGTAAGGCAGGTGCCGGCCAGGTTGTACTGAGGCCTGCATCGGAAGGTACCGGAGTTATTGCAGGTGGTGCTGTCAAATCCTTGCTTGATGTTTGTGGAATTCACAATATTCTGTCAAAATCTGTTGGTTCTTCAAACCCTCATAACATGGTTAAGGCTGCATTTGAAGCGTTGAAACAACTTACAGATCCGCTGGAAGTTGCCCAGCGCAGGGGAGTCAGTGTAAAGAAAGTATTTGAAGGTTAAGAAAAAATTAAACGATCAGTTAG
>SLKH01000269.1 GCA_007134665.1 Balneolaceae bacterium | reverse complement strand
GTGGTGAACCGGGTATCGGTATTAACGGTTACTACGGTATAACAGATGATATCAGGGCAGGTCTCGGATTTATTTATTACCTGGTCGGTGAATCCGATTTCAGTTCAACCGAGTTCAATATCGACGGACACTATATCTTCAAGAATGAAGATGACATTGTACTCTATGGATTAGCAGGAATCAGTTATGGTACCTACTCCTGGAATACAGGATTTGGGAGTATCTCAGCAAGTACTACAGGATTTAACCTCGGTGGCGGTGTTGAGTATGATCTTGGAAGTATTGCTTTATATGCTGAGCCAAAATTTACAGTTGGTGGATTTGGCCAGTTTAATATCTCCGGGGGAGCCAGGCTCAGATTTTAACACATATATCAATTGGCATTTAGCCCTTCAGGTCCTTACGATGGTATCAGGATCATCTCTCTGAAGACTACTTGGGTTTAATGCACATTTTGCTAATAATAAAGCCGGTTTCCTGAAAAACCGGCTTTTTTTATTTCTTCCAGGATTTCACCGGTGTATCGTGCTGAGATTATATGCGTATATACTTAAGACAGGGATTGTGGCCAGCTCTTCGGATTTGGTTGCGGATGACGCTCTTTCAGGGGTTTGTCTAAGACTTGTCAGTTGTTCATCGTTGGAGGGGCAATGAGTTGGAACGAGGGGCAGCGGTAAGAATAGATGATGGGGTTTCATAATAATTGCATCGTTTTGGAAAAGCCCCTTCAAAGAGCATCCCAATATCAAGGAGATCCCTCTGTTCCTTCACCCCGCATTCGCGGGATTCAGTCAATACCGATGACATAATCAGGTTTTCAGCTCAGTTCTTTGTGAATACCCTGAAGTATCAATATACCTGCAAACATCAAGAGCCGGACACCGTCATCAGTTTTAATAATGCCCACTCATCTTTCCGTTTTTCTCCTTCTGCTATGAATCCATGTTCAGATGCTCTGCGAAGTACCTGGCTCACATCCCCTGTTAAAATACCTGTAATGCAAAGAACTCCGCCGGGAGACAGATGATTCGCAAATACTCCCATCATACCGGTTATCACATTGAGATTAATATTTGCCAAAATTATATCGTATCGTTGATTCCGGGGTATGACTTCAAATCCTCCAAGTTGAAATTCAATTGCAGATTCTGTCTTATTAATTATAGCATTTTCATCAGCATTGCGAATACTCCATTCATCGATATCAAATGCAAATACACCGGAAGCACCCATTTTAACAGCAGCAATTGATAAAATGCCGGTACCTGTCCCGGCATCGAGTACTCTCTTATTATTTAAATTCAACGAAGCCAGTTCCTCAAGCATCAATTGGGTTGTCGCATGATAACCGGTCCCAAATGACATCTTCGGATCAATTTCAAGCAAAATCTGTCCTGATGGGACAGCAACATCAACCCATGTCGGTTTAACAAAAAACGGGCCTATAGATAATGGTTGTATCGTTTTCTCCCATGATTCATTCCAGTTTTCCTCTTCTATCTGTTCCATTTCGATTGATGCATCGAATGGATAATAGGAAAGCAGTAACTCTATCTGTTCACGGCTAACATCATTGAAGCGTTCTTTTGTGATATATGCCTCCAGTTTATCATCAAATTGTTCGAACCCATCAAAATCAAGATCCAGTAGTTCTGCGATGAAACTTTCCTGATATTCATCAGGGATCCGGATTGTCAGTTTAAGCCATTCCACGTATCAAATTCTGTTATAGATCAATTCAACCATTAAGTCCCCTATAGCCTGAAGTACATCCCGATCGATGATTTCCATGTTATCCTGATGTGTATGCCAATAGGGCGGGAACAATGCTCCCCCCTGCTCCGACCGTTCATGATGAATAATATTGATCATGGGAATACCGGTGGTTCTTTCCACGATAACATGGTCATCAGATACCAGTGCACCTTCCCTGTCAGGAAATAACTCTTCATATCCAAGTTCGGCTGCTACATCCCAAACAGCATCAACCAAAGATGGTGCAAACCGAATAGAATAACCTTCCTTGGGGAATACAGCACCCTCTCCGCCAACCATATCCAGCAAAATCCCAAATCTCGGGTTATAACCCGGAACCGGCGGATTATTTCCCCAATATCGGGCACCGAGAAAATAATTCTGCAGATCGCCTGTTTCCCCGTAATCTTCTCCGTCAAAGAAAATAATATCCACTCCAATAGGCGGCGGATTCTCACTCATTATCCGGGCGAGTTCAAGCAGTACACCTACCCCGCTTCCACCATCATTGGCTCCCGGAATGGGATCATCCGGCCGGTCAGGATCCTCTTCAGCCCTCGGCCGTGTGTCCCAATGTGCGGCAAGAACGATTCGGTCACTGCTTTCCAGGTTAAATGCGGCTATAATATTATGCAGGTGCAAGGTCTCCCCCTCATAACCCTCGTGCACAAATGATTGAAGAAACACATTCCGCTCCCCGGCAAATTGCTGCAGTTCACTGTAAAGAAAATCTCTCGTCTGCTGGTGACCTGGTGAATTTGGGTTTCGGGGGCCGAATTCAACCTGTGTCCGGATATACTTAAACGCCTGTCCTGAAGAAAATTCCGGCGCAATCCTGCCTTTATCCGAAAAAGAAAAACGAGGTTCGTCGGGCCCGGTACACTGAAAAAAGAAAAAAAAGGTAAGCACAAAGATGACAATACGGGACATTGGCCTCTTCATCATGGATTTCAGTACGTTGTGATTAAAACCTAACCCGGCCTTCGAAATTCTCAGGTTATAAATCGGACGCATTATAGCCTGATTCAGATCCCGGTGCTATTGATTCAGTTGCTCGATCATATACCCGGCTCTCAATATATCGGATTCACGGAATTTATCACCCATAAACTGGATTCCAACGGGCATTCCATTTGAATGAGTCCCTGCCGGAACACTGATGCCACAAATACCTGCGAGGTTTGCTGAAGTGGTATAAATATCATTCAGATACATCTGAACAGGATCATCCAGATTTGAACCGATGTCAAATGCAGGTGTAGGAGCAGTTGGGGATACGATAACATCTACATTAGAAAACGCATTATCAAAATCTTCCTTGATAAGCCTTCTGACTTTTTGGGCTTTGGCGTAATAAGCATCATAATACCCGGCACTCAGAACATAAGTTCCAAGAATGATACGGCGTTTGACTTCTTTTCCAAATCCTTCCGTCCTCGACTTTTTATAAAGCCTGATAAGTGTTGAGTCGGTAAGTGATAGTTGTTCAACCAGTTTATTTTTGCCGGCTGCATCAGCGATTTTTATATTCTCTTCAATTGCTTCCTTTTCCAATGCCAGCTCTTTCCGTACCTCATTGATGTCACCTCTGTGACCGTAACGCACACCGTCAAATCGTGCAAGATTACTGGATGCCTCAGCTGTAGCCAGTATGTAGTATGTAGCAATACTGTATTTCAGGTGTGGAATCTTTATTGATACAAGTTCAAAACTCTGATCTTTTTCAAGCTGGGCAAGTTGTTCTTCGATGATCTTTCTAACTTCATCATCCAGCCCCTCGCCAAAGTATTCCTCCGGTACACCAACTTTCATTTTCCGGCCATTCTCAAGTTCTGTCGTATAATCCGAAACTTCCTGCGTTGATGAAGTATTATCATTCGGATCGTGGCCTGCAATAACCCCCAGCATTTCTGCTGCACTCCGGACACTATTTGATACCGGGCCTATACAGTCGAAAGATGAGGCATAGGCAACCAGTCCATGTCTTGATACCCTGGAATATGTTGGTTTTAACCCAACAACACCACAATAGGATGCAGGCTGACGAATCGATCCACCTGTATCAGAACCCAATGCAAGATTGCATAGCTGACCGGCAATTGCGGCAGCACTTCCACCACTGGAACCACCGGGGACCTTATCGGGGTTATGAGGATTGCGGACAACCCCGTAAATCGAATTCTCATTTGACGAACCCATGGCAAACTCATCCATGTTGAGTCGTCCAATGAAAAGTGCATCTTCACTTCGGAGCTTATCGATGACTGTAGCATCGTATACACTTTCAAAGTTTCTGAGAATATTTGATGCACAACTTGTTATCTTGCCTTTTTGGCAAATAACATCCTTCACTCCTACTACAGCACCAGCCAACCGCCCGGCTGTACCGTTATTTAATTTTTTCTGAATTTGCTCTGCTGCTTTTCTGGCTGATTTGCCATCAACAGAAACAAATGCGTTTATTCGGGGATTTTCTTTTTCTATCCGATCCAGGTAGGCTTCTACAAGTTCCGGAAGAGTTTTTTTACCGTTTATCAGATGCTCCTGATCAGAGCTAAAATCACTCATTAAATATGTTGATTACTTATCGACGTTATCGTTTGCCTGACTTGTTTTTGGTTCCGCTGATTCATGCTTAACGGAATTGACAGGTTCTTTCGGTTGCTTTTGCTCACCCTGTTCAATTTCACGTTTGATATCATCAGAAGCTTTCCTAAACTCTTTTATACCCTGTCCAAGCCCGCGGGCTAACTCAGGAATTCGTTTAGCACCAAAAAGCAGAAGAACTGCCAAACCGATAACGATCCATTCAAGACCTCCAAAACTTCCCATAAAATAATCCTGTTTTATAATTGTTATGTTGGAAACAATATAACTATAGCAAGATAAAAAATATTTTGCAGACCTTAAGTGTATAGAAAAAGAAATAATTCTTTTTTTATCTGTGAATTATTTGCTTTTTTCCCCAGCATCTGTTTTATAGCTACCAAGATAATGTAACGAACTATCAAACAATTTACAGAGATATGATTTGGACAGTTGAATTAGCAGCAGCATTAGATGACGCACCTTTCCCGGCAACAAGGGAAGAATTAATTGAATGGGCAGAACGAAACGGGCTTCCTCAGCAGTTGATTGATAATTTATATGAACTTGACGAAATAGAAGAAGGCGAAGATACCATTTATGAGGGTATTGAAGATATCTGGCCGGATTATATCAGAAAAGAGGATTTCTTTCATGGCGAAGAAGATGAAGGATTCGACTATGATGATGTGTAATCCAGGCATGAACTATTTAAAAAGTTAGTATCTTTACCTGAAACGGCTGCATGAAACTTTTGCAGCCGTTCTCATTTTTAATCGTGCACAATCAGTGTTTCAGAACCCCTGGCTTCTTTGTTTATTCCTGACTGGTTTCATCCTGACCGGTAGTGAATCCATATTTGCTTTTCAAAATTCAAATCAAAATTCTGATGAGAATGATGAGAAAGTTGTCAGAAAAATTCGTTTTACCGGAAATGACAATGTGCGCAGCAGAACACTCCGATCCGTTATTCGCACACGCACGAACCGGGAAATGCTCGGGATCCGGCGTTTTACTCCCTGGTACTATATTTATCAGCTGACAGGCCGGTTTGGCGAATCACCCGTCTATCTTGACAGGGAGACCGTTGGCACCGACCTTGAAAGAATCCAGCTCTATTATGAAAATATTGGTTATTTCGATGTATCTGTCGACTCATCTATCGTTGAATTCAGAGAAAACCGCATCGAAGTTACGTTTCTTATAAATGAAGGGCCTGCATCCACGATCAGGTCGGTTGCATACAGTGGGGCCCCTGATTTTGAAGAAGAAGGCAAGAGAGAGGAGTTTTTCCGAAATACCGGAATCGGCAGGTCCGTAATTGATGATACAACATTCCAGGTGAACCGGCAATACAATGCACAGCAGTTACGGGCCGAGCAGACAAGAATCATTAATTTCCTGAGAAATCACGGGTACGCGTCTGTCCAGCGGGATTCAGTTCGTGCGCTTGTCAAACGTGATGAAGAAAATCCCCTCACACTCGATGTGCTTTATCGAATTCAACCCGGAAGAACTTATACATTTGGTGATCTATTTGTCAGCCTTGCCGGTCCGGGCACCTCTGATACATACGATGATTCCATGCTTATTTCGGAAGAACCGGAGGTTACAGGGGGGAAAACTATTTATTTGGAGAAACAGGAAACCGCTCAGTCAAGATTCAGCCTTCTGACCGACCAGATTTTGTTCCGGCCAGGTGATACGTTTAACCATTCACTTTATCTGCAAAGTGTAAATAGTTTTCAAAATCTTGGCATGTTGAATATTCGACGATTCGGATTAAGTGAAGATGGTTCGCTGCCTGACTACTCAGGTGATGAAATTCCGGTTTTTTTCGATCTTCAAACACTTCCCAAGCACTCAGTGCGAACCGAATTTTTCGGTATGCGCAGATATGGATTCGGTACAGGCATCGGAATTAATTATAGTAACAACAATATGTTCGGCCGTGCTGAAAACCTGACAATCGGGTTTAATACCAATTTTGAATTGGTAACTGATCGAGATTTCACGGATGACAGGACATTCTTTCATACCTACCAGGCAAGGCTTGATTACTCTGTTCCAAGACTTAATTTCCCGTTTTCAGCACTCGATAAACGCCCATCATTTGTAAGCGGAAGGACACGTTACCAGTTAAGTTATGGACAATCATACCAGCCGCTCTTTAATATCAATTCAGATATTCGTTTTAACCTCAGGTATGAAGTATCACATACAGACAGATTCTCGAGTTTTCTCGACCTTATACAGCTCGATATCATCGATGCGGACCCCTCTTCGGACTACCTTAATTTTCTCCGAAATCAATTCCGGGCCTCTCCTGATGAACCCGATGAGATTGTGGAAGGCAGATTTGAATTTCAAAGAATTCTGGAAGATTTCAGGCCTCAATTTTCCTCTATTATCCGGTACACATTCCGTAGTCAGAACACCAACCTGATCAAGCGCAACTTCGGGCATTTCAGTGAATTTTCTGTTGCTGTCGGAGGGAACACAGCGTATCTCATGGACCGGTATATTTTCAGCCCTGGTGAGATTAAAGGCACCCTGCCATCTCCTCTTGGCCTGTCAGAAAATGCACTCGGTTACAGCCAGTTTGTGAAACTGTCAGCCGACTACAGGCGATATATACCAATTGGCCCGGATGCCGTTTTATCGTTTCGAGGACTTGCCGGTTACGCTCATCCCTATAATGAAAGTGAAACAATTCCACTCAATCGCCGGTTCTTTGCAGGTGGCAGTAATGATATTCGAGGCTGGGCACCTTTCAGGCTTGGGCCGGGCGATATTGAACCCGACAGCGTAACAGTCAGCGGTGGTGAAATTAAACTGGCCGCGTTTGGCGAGATTCGTCAGATTATGTTTGAAAATTTCTTTAATGCAGACTGGTACCTTGCATGGTATACTGATGCAGGAAATATCTGGTACGGGCCGAGAAATGACCTGACCGGGGTAATCGGTGAAAACAATAATATGAATGATATTGATGAAGACAGAAGGGATCTTTTAAGAGACGGTAAATTTTCCTTTGACCGTTTTTATAAACAAATTGCCGTTGGTACCGGCCTTGGAATCCGGCTGGACTGGGACTTTATTGTTGCCCGGTTTGATTTTACATTCAGGGCTCACGATTTACAGCGCGGCTGGTTCAACAACAGGCGTGCCTATTTCAGTTTTGGCATTGGACATTCCTTTTAACGTTTAACTGAATAACATATGGTAGAAAAAGGATTGATGAACAAAATCAAAAGTCAGGGAAACATCATCATGAATTCCCGATTTCTGCGCTCACTATCTACACTGCAGAGGTATGAATTTCTACAGTTATGTCATAGAAGGAAATACAAAGAAGGTGAGTACATTTACTATCAGAATGATCCGGGTACCGGGATGTATTTCATTGAAAGCGGCCGTGTTCAATTGATTATTGAGAATATTTTAGATGACAACAAAGACGGTGAATTAACCTATGATCTTAGCGAGCCGGAAAGTTTTGGCGCACTGTCTATCGGGTATGAATTGAGAAGAATGTCCACTGCCCGATGCCTTACAGACTGTATCCTGCTTGGTTTTTTTAAACCTGATTTTGAAACATTGAAAAAACGGCATCCTGAAATTGCAGTTAAATTTCTTGAAACCATTGCTACCCTGGCAATGAAACAGCTTGAGAAAACCACCCGTAAGTTAATTGAAACTTCAGATACCCATACCGCATTTTCACTGCAGTTCACTACCTACTATACAGAAGATGATAATGAGTAGACGTTCATGAGTTTAAAAAAAGGATCTGAGATTGAACTGCTGATTGAATCAGCAGCTTTCAAAGGTAAAGGAGTTGCAAGACATGATGGAATAGCAGTTTTTGTTCCGGGAACTGCACCCGGTGACAAAGTGCGTGCAGTAATAGTAAAACGGAAAAAAAAATACAGAGAAGCTCGCCTTCTTGAAATTCTTGAACCTTCTCCGGACAGAATCAAACCTCGCTGCAGTCATGCATCAACCTGCGGAGGCTGTACCTGGCAACACCTGCCCTATTCAGCACAATTAAAGATTAAGGAAGATCAGGTTCGGGATCACATTCAACGAATTGCCCATCTCGACCCGGCGATCGTACAGCCGATCATTGGCTGTGAAGATGAGTTTTATTACCGTAATAAAATGGAGTATAGCTTCGGAACCCGGAAATGGCTCTCACGTGAGGAGATCGAGAAAGATGAATATGTTGATGACAGCGGGTTATTTGCAGGGTTACATGCTCCCGGCCGGTTTGATAAAATCCTGAACTTAAATGAATGCCATCTTCAGATCCCGGCTTCCTATCAGATACTGGATACTCTGCGAAATTACTGCCTTCAAAATGATATACCGGCATTTGATACTATTAATAACACCGGGTATATGCGGCATTTGATGATACGCAATTCTCATTATTCCGGTGAGTTGATGGTAAATCTTGTCACATTCAGT
>SLKH01000046.1 GCA_007134665.1 Balneolaceae bacterium | reverse complement strand
TTTGTTCATTTGCTCTCCTCTCTCTGCTGATTACTCTTACAGTAACCGATTCCGCCATCTCACAAACCGGCTGGGCTGAACCCTATTCCCATGCTGTTGTTGTTACAGCAGAGGAACACGCTACTGATGCTGGCCTGAAAATTTTAGACCAGGGAGGAAATGCAGTTGATGCTGCTGTTGCCATTCAATTTACATTGGCTGTTACATTGCCAAGAGCCGGTAACCTCGGTGGCGGCGGGTTTATGCTGATCCAGAAGAGTGACGGGTCCCGGGCAGCACTCGATTTCAGGGAAAAAGCACCGGCTGCAGCTTACAGGGATATGTACCTTGATGAATCTGGCGAATATTTACAGGACCTCAGCAGAGTTGGAGCCCTGGCGGTTGGAGTACCCGGTACGGTTGAAGGCATGATTACGGCACTGGAACACCACGGCAGGCTCCCTCTTGAAATCGTCATGGAACCTGCAATCCGGCTCGCACGTGAAGGGTATCCGCTCAGTTATACCATGGCAAATGATCTGAACCGATTTGCGAATGATCTCAATCAGTTTGAGTCATCCCGCAACTACTTCACCCGGGAAGATGGTGAAGCATGGGAGAAGGGAGACTTATTTATCCAGGAGGATCTCGCCGCAACCCTGCAGCGTGTATCAACCAATGGACGGCGTGGATTTTATACTGGAATCACTGCACAACGCATTATCGAAGAGATGAGGCGACAGGGTGGATTAATTACGTATGAAGACCTGCGAAACTACAGAAGCAATTGGAGAGAACCTATTGTTACAAATTTCAATGATTATGAACTTGTCATGATGCCACCTCCCAGTAGTGGTGGGCTTGTTATCCAACAGGTACTCGGAATGATCGAACCTTATGACCTCAAATCAAAAGGGTTCAATTCAGCTGATTATATTCATCTGCTCAGCGAAGCAATGCGGCGGTCTTTTGCTGACAGAAACTACTACCTCGGCGACCCTGACTATGTTGAGGTCCCGTTACGCTCATTAACTGTAAATAGCTATTTCAGCCGGCGAATGCGGGACTTCAGGCCGGAGAGGGCTACAAACAGCCAAAATATTTCGCAGGGCCGTTTATTTGACCTGTATGAACCGGATGAGACCACACATTTCTCCGTCATTGATGCTGATGGAAATGCCGTAGCTGTCACAACAACACTGAATGGGTCATTCGGAAGTAAACTGGCTGTAACCGGGGCAGGGTTCCTTCTGAATAATGAAATGGATGACTTTTCGGCCAAACCCGGATCTGCCAACATGTTTGGATTAGTTGAAGCCGAAGCCAATTCGATTGAACCGGGAAAAAGAATGTTAAGCAGTATGAGTCCCACGATTATTAATAAAGACGGCAATGTTCACTCGGTTCTTGGAGCGGCCGGTGGCCCGAGGATTATAACTTCTGTAATTCAAAGTTTTCTGAATATTTCAATTTTTGAAATGAATGCTGTACAAGCGGTTAATGCACCCCGTTTTCATCACCAATGGCTGCCAGATCAAATTACCGTTGAACCTTTCACTCTCTCAAGAGATACAGAAGATATATTAAGAAACAGGGGCCATAATATCGGAATCATGGAGCATATCGGACGAATCCACCTTATCTATGTAGATGAGGAGGGTAAAATGTATGGAATACCTGACCCTCGTGGGGATGGTACTGCAAAAGGGTATTAACACAAAAAAGTCTTAAACCTTTTTTCCTCTCCGCTCCCTCAGCGGTTTCCCCCTCTTTTTAACCGCAGAGGACGCCAAGAAAACTCCTCCGCGACTCCCTGCGCCCTCAGCGGTTTCCTCTCAACTTTTAACATCCAGGTTATGATCTTAATGATTAATCCAGGAATAAATTTCATTTTTCAACATTAATTCAGCCAATCATTTGACACTTCCCTGAGAATCAGCTATCTACAAAAAAAATTAGGTTCAGTAAGAAAAGAATACAATGGCTAAAAGTAACGACAACGGGTTTCATTCCATTACCTGGGAAGATGACCATTTACGGGTCATCGATCAGACATTTCTTCCTTCAAGGGAAATTTATACCAATCTGAATACAACCGGACAGGTTTGGGAAGCAATAAAAAACATGAAAGTCAGGGGTGCCCCTGCTATTGGCATTGCGGCAGCTTACGGTCTTTACCTGGGTGCCCGTGATATCCGTGAGAGCGGTTTTGAAAGTTTTTATCTTGAAATTGAACGCCTGAAAGAATACCTGGAATCATCAAGGCCTACAGCTGTTAATTTGCAATGGGCATTGAACCGAATTATGACTACCATTCAGGCACACAAAGAAAAAGAGATAAGTGAACTTAAAGATATAATTCTTCAAACGGCGCAAACCATTCATGATGAAGATGAACGGCTTTGTAAATCAATTGGTGAAAACGGATTGGAAATTGTACCAGACGAAGCTCATATACTCACTCACTGTAACACTGGTGCACTGGCCACTTCCAAATTTGGAACAGCCTTTTCTGTAATTTGGCATGCACACCGGGAAAACAAGGTTAAGACGGTTTGGGTTGATGAGACACGCCCGCTGTTGCAAGGTGCACGCTTAACTGCATGGGAATTAAAAAAGGAAGAGATTCCATTTAAACTGATTACCGACAGCACTGCCGGATTCCTCATGCAACAGGGATTAGTCGATCTGGTTATTGTCGGAGCCGACCGTATTGCTGCAAATGGTGATACAGCGAACAAAATCGGCACCTACAATCTTGCAGTGCTTGCAAACGCACATGATATCCCATTTTATGTAGCAGCACCGTATTCAACAATCGATTTATCCATCGAAAACGGTGAGGCCATCCCCATAGAAGAAAGGGATACCGCTGAAGTGACAAAAATCGGCAGTAAAGAAATTGCACCTGCAAAGATTGAGGTCTACAATCCGGCATTTGATGTAACACCACAACATCTGATTACCGGGTTTATCACAGACAACGGGCTGATCCGCCCTGATTACAAAAAAAACCTGGGAAATTTTTCAAGTCGTGAAGTCAGTATGAAGAAGTGACTTTCAATTTATGCTTTAACGTTCACTCTCATTACCAAAACTGACCCCGATATCTCTGGCAGTGATCACAGTGTCACTGTCAGTTTGCACTTTTTTAACTTTTTCAGCGACTTCAGAGATTGGAATTCTCTGAATGCGATTTTCCCGCATCACTACAAGTTTATTGAAATCACCATCATCGATACATCGAATCGCAGCGGATCCGAACCGGAGTGAAATCAAGCGGTCGTATGTGGTAGGCATCCCTCCCCGCTGAAGATGGCCCAGCACCAGTGAACGGGATTCTTTGCCTGTCAGTTTACCTAATTTCTTTTCAAGAAATTCTCCTATTCCTCCAAGCAGTTCAGCCTGTCCGATTTTTTTACCCCTGACAAAACGCTCCCCATCTTTCTCAGTTGCTCCTTCAGCAACTACAACGATCGCATATTCTTTTCCGCGGCTCTCTACACTTTTTATTTTATTTACGATATCATCAATTATAAAAGGTATTTCAGGTATTAAAATAACATCAGCCGAAGCCGAAAGCCCTGCATGTAATGCAATCCACCCGGCATAGCGCCCCATCACTTCAACAACCATTACACGCTGATGTGCTTCTGCCGTTGTTGTAATTTTATCAATTGCTTCTGTTGCTGTGCTAACAGCCGTATCAAACCCAAGAGTTACATCACATCCATAGATATCATTATCAATGGTTTTCGGCACACCTACTATTTGGATCCCCTTTTTTACCAGTTTATGAGCAATATACATCGACCCATCACCACCGATCGCTACAAGCGCATCAATTTTGTGCTTCTTAAACATTTTTACGATTTCGTCTGACCTGTCTTCAGCCGCCCACGTACCATCCTCCTTTTGATAAGGATATTCAAACGGATTTCCCCTGTTGGCAGCACCGAGAATCGTACCACCCTGCATGGTAATTCTTTTAACAATCGATGCAGTCAGCGGAATAAATGGATCATCTGTATAAAGTGAACCATATCCATTTCGAATGCCAAAAACCTCCCAGCCTTTACTCAAAGCTGTTAACGTTGCTGCCCGAATGGCTGCATTCAGTCCCGGTGCATCTCCCCCGCCGGTATTTATAGCTATACGCATGATATATTCATTTTCATTTTGTGATCATTCTAATCTTTCTAAACTTCCGATGGTATTAATAGTTGCTCGCCTTCCAGGGCAACTGCTTCCTGCAGTTTTCTCATTCCGGGGCCTTCCCTTACAAGCTCAGGTACTTCTCCGGTCAGGTCAACAATCGTTGATTCGGTATCCGGCAGTGGCTGCTGGTTATCAATTATCACATCCACCAGGTGATCAAATCGACTGAGAAACATTTCTCTGTCGCCCGAGGATGGATCTGCATATTCATTTCCTTCCAACTTAGCTGTTATCGCAAGAAGGGGGCGATTAAGGGTTTGAATCAAATTAAGGCAAATCGGGTAATCCGGAACCCGGATACCCACTGTCCTTTTTTTGGGATGGACAAGCAGCCTGGGTACTTCCCTGGTAGCCGGTAAAATAAAGGTAAAGGGCCCCGGTATCAGGCGCCTGATGAGTTTGAAATTTCGGTCATTTAATGTGGCAAAGGTAGAAACATGCTGCAAACTATGGCACATCACTGTCAGATGATCCTTTTGATCAAGATTTCTTATTTTGCGGATTCGTTCAATTCCTTTCTTATTTTGGTAATCGCATGCTAAGGCATATTGTGAATCTGTTGGAAGCAGGAAAACTGAATTATCTCTGAGCAAATCAACAAGTTCAAAAATTCTCTTTTGATGTGGGGTGACGGGGTGAAGTTTAACACGCTCTGCCATAAATACCTCCTAAAATTAAGTTAATCGATTATTTTCGTATTGACCTGAATTATTGAATCCTCAACCTGTGCGTCTGTAATGTAGATAATATTACCTCTACAAAGAATGTTTGAAAATAGTTTAAATCTTTTTCAATATGTATTGGCCATACTCATTAAGTGTTCCTGTCAATCGATGAAATGTGAAACAATTATTTTTTGTTGGAACTCCTGAAGAGGTATCATAACAAAAAACAACATTAATAATAAACTGAACATCATATGAATACCAATGTAAAAGCCTGGTGGTTAGGACATTCTGCTTTTAAATTAATCAGCCCTTCCGGTAAAGTTATTTTTATTGATCCATTCCTGAGTCAAAATCCCAAAACACCAGATGAATTCAAGAATCCGGACAAAGCCGATTATATATTGCTGACTCACGGCCATGAAGACCATGTTGGCGATACGCTTGATATCGCCGGGCAAACAGGTTGCACTGTTGTTGCACAGGTGGAGTTATCTTATCTCTTAAAGAAACACGGCCTGAAAGAAGATCAGCGGGTTGAATTCAATAAGGGTGGTTCGGTATCATTCGATGACTTTACAGTTACTCTTGTATCTGCTAACCACAGTTCATCTTTCGGTGGAGAATATGCAGGTGAAGCCGGCGGACTCGTATTAACTTTTGATGACGATATCGTTTTCTATCATCTCGGGGATACTAATATTTTCGGGGATCTTGAACTCTACGGTGAACTTTATGAGCCCGATGTTATTGCAGTACCAATGGGCGATTACTACACAATGGGGCCGAAAGAAGCTGCACTCTGCTGTGAACTTATTAATGCAGAAATTGCACTGCCGATTCATTACGGAACATTTCCGGTATTGACCGGCAAACCGGAAGAATTTAAAGATTTCACCGAAGATTTTTGCGAAACTGAAGTAGTGATTGCCAAGCCAGGTGAAGAAATCTTCGGATAAGTCCGAATAGGTCTTTGGCTAAAAAATAATAATTATTTGAATGCGTGTTAGGCGGAAACTTCACCCGCCTGTTGATCAAACAGATTCCACTGATATTTCCGGCAAGCTATACATAGGCATTTAAGATAAAAAAGATCAACACCCCTGTTACCGAAACATAAAGCCAAATCGGGAAAGTCCATTTCGACACTTTCCTGTGTTTAGCAAATTTACCCGCATACGCAAAATAAAAACTGGTCAACACAAGTGGCACAACAAAAGCAGACAAAATGATGTGTGTAATGAGGATAAAAAAGTAGACCGGCCGAATAATACCTTCCCCGGGAAATGGAGTATGTCCCACAAAGTTGTGATATACAAGATAGCTGATCAGGAATAGCGAGGAAGTTATAAAAGCAGTGAGCATTAACTTCATATGCCGGACATACAACTTTTTCCGAATGGCAGCATAGCCCGTTAATATCAGTACTGTACTGACACTATTGAGCAGGGCATTCAGGGCGGGCAGATGGCCTACCCATTCCGCCGTAGTTTCCGCAGTCTCACGAAAATAGATTAGCCAGATTAAAAACAAAAATGCAAGTATACTGATCAATACGATCATTCCAAGCGCTTTGGGCAGGCTGATCTCCTTGATAAGATCAACTGTTAGTTGTTCATGTATATTTTCACTCATAGGGAGGGGTAAATTTTTAGCTGAATTTGCGTGCGCAAAAAATAGCACAAATCAACTTAACTTTTTTCAAAAACATTATGATTTGCATCAGCCGGAACACTGTTCTGTATATTTCCATAACTTTTATATTAAACCGGCTTCACGCAATAAAATCTTAGGTTTCAGTACTTTCGGGTGAATTTGTATCCACTCTTTATAATGCACTTTCTAACCCTGATTCTATGAAATAGTATTTGATCGGATTCTTGGGAAATTATCCAAATTCTGTTTTATCTTGGTTCCTGATTGATGACCGCATTCTGACTGATTCTAATACCTCTTTGTTTAGAATCATTTTAAATATTTGAAGGGATGCGGTTTTGGTATGTTGATAATTAGATTTTCGGTACTTTCATTCCGGTTTGATATCCGGGATTACCGCAATCCGGTACAACATTTAATGATCTAACTAAATCTATGGCTCAAGTTTTTCCTAAGTGGGTTGATGATATACCCAAGCGGCTGCTTATCGGTGTAATTATATTATTAAACGGGGTTGTATTTGGTGTCTGGTATTTTTTCTCGCCAGAGTTTACCCATGTAGGCTATGCACCGGAACAGCCTGTCCCCTTCAGCCATAAACTCCATGTGAGTGAAATTGGCCTGGATTGTCAGTATTGTCACACTTCTGTATTCGATTCCAGATATGCCAATATTCCTGCTACCGAAACCTGTATGAATTGTCACGGACAAATCGCGACTGATAGTGAAGCACTGGAACCTGTTCGGGAAAGCTGGGATAACGGTATGCCAATTGAATGGATAAAAGTACATAACCTTCCGGATTATGCTTATTTCAATCACAGTGTTCATGTAAATGTCGGAGTTGGCTGTGAATCCTGTCATGGAAGGGTTGACAGAATGGATGTTGTTTTCCAGGCAGAACCTTTAAGTATGAGCTGGTGTCTGGATTGCCACAGGGAACCAGAACAACATGTCAGGCCAGTGGAAGAAGTGACGACGATGGGGTATCGTGTTGAAAATCAATTGGAAATTGGACGTGAACTTGTTTCCAGGCATAATATTAATGCACCGCTCTATTGTCAGAGCTGTCATTACTGATTGATTTAATATTTACTGATGTATAAAGTTTTTTGTTAAACGTAAGTCTCGAATAGCGGGTGAATACTGCTTACATGATTTTGAATCAAAGTCTTATTGACGAATGAGCGATAAACTCAAACAAAACAGCTACTGGAAGAGCCTTAACGAGCTTGCCAGGAACGAAGAGTATAAAAAGTTCGCAGAACGCGAATTTCCCGAGAATGCCACAGAAATGACTGACCAGGTATCTCGCAAAAGTTTCCTCCGGGTAATGGGTGCATCTATTGCACTGGCTGGTTTTGCAGCATGCCGGCGTCCGGTACAAAAAATTGTACCATTTAGCGAAATGCCGGAAAACATGGTTGTCGGCCATCCGATGTACTATGCTACTGCAAATCCTTTCCAGGATTCCCTGAACGGGCTGGTCGTCAAGAATAATGAAGGACGACCTTCAAAAATTGAAGGAAACGAATCTCACCCGGGCAGCAGTGGTAGAACCAGCATCTACGACCAGGCCGGCATTATCAGTATGTACGACCCGGACAGATCGCGATTTATTCGAAACAACGGAGAACGAGCAGAAAAAGATGATTTTATTTCATTTGCTGCAAGCCATTTTGCCAACAGCGACCGTCGCATAGCTTTTATAAGTGAAAGCAACTCTTCTCCCACCCTTCAGAGATTAAAACATAGAGCAGAAAATGAATTCAGTAACTCAAGCTGGGTTACCTACGAAGCTTTTGGAGAAGAAAACCTGCTTGAAGGTACACGAATGGCTTTCGGTAATCGCCTGAGGACTGTTAACCATTTTGACAGAGCGGATGTAGTCGTTTCACTTGATAGTGATTTCATGAATCCATACGGGCATAAAAACAGTGTGGAAAATGCCCGAAAACTGACTGACCGCCGAAGAGTACGAAGCACAAACGATACATTATCAAGAATTTACAGCGTTGAAAGTACATTTACCAATACAGGATCCTATGCAGATAACCGACTGAGGCTGAAAGCATCTGAAATTCCTGCTTTTACTTTTGCACTCGCTGCCCGGTTATCTGGATCGGTTACAGGCCTTGAGGCATTTAACGGCCTGTCAAACGAATTTTCTAATCATGAATGGGTCTCAAATCTGGCTGATGAATTACTGCAAAGCAGGGGCTCATCTGTTGTTACTGCCGGTGATGCTCACAATCCGGCTGTTCATGCTGCGGTTGCTGCAATGAACTCAGCCCTGGGCAATGCAGGGTCAACAGTTACATATCACGAAGTGC
>SLKH01000055.1 GCA_007134665.1 Balneolaceae bacterium | reverse complement strand
TACACTTCGTATGGAAGAATTCGCGGCAGCAGGTTTTGCTGAAAAATCTGTGGTGTCGTTGATTCGGAAACCAGTTGATCGCGGTAGTAGATCGCATCCGTATCAAGCGGAGTGGTTGCCCTTGACAATGGTATAAATTCATTGGTAAATGTACCGGTTTGTTGCCTTTCCAGGTGAATAGCTTCTGCAAGATTGTCGAGTTTGGCTACGATATCTCTTTGTAGATTGGATTCATTTTGGCTGGTTACTGCAAACTGAGTTGCAATAATCAGGACAACCAGAAAGAGCAATGTCACAAATGCCAGGCCGTCGAGAAGCCGGCTCTGGAACCGTCGGCTTTGATTAAACAGATGGAAAGTTTTTAGGCCAAGAAATGAAAAAACAGGAAACAGGATCAATCCTGTAATCAAAATTACCACATTAAACTTAAAAAAGGAAAACAGGTGGCTGTTAAATCCCGGTACGGGTGTGCTGGCCTTGTAAATAACTTCATCTGATTTTTTTAGTAGTAATTCCCGGAATGTGCCGTTTGCTGTAAGGCTGGATATAAACGCAATAGAATCCTGATGGACAATTTCAAGTTCCCTCTCAGGTAAGCGGTTATATATCGGCTGATTGGCATAGATCCCCTTTACAGCACTTTTTGTTAATCTGTTATTGGTGAATTCAGCCAGATAATAGGAAGTCCTCCAGTCTTCTATGGTTGAAGCGGCCAGGACAGCCCGGATCGGTTTATTAAAATCCGGCCGTTCGATATAGACAGCGGCGACAATCCATGCGATGATGTTTTCAGGATTGATATCATCATAGATGGCAATCCAGCCACGATAAAAGGTTAAATATTCGTCGCGGGTCAGAGATGCCGGCCGTTCCTGTACAACCGGCCTGTTGGTCTGTCGACGGATTTGTTCCTGCCGGTATGAAGCCTCAAGGCCAAGGAAGTTATAAAATCCCCTGCCGGGAGAATCTAGATTTGTTGCATAATCACTAAGCAGGTTCCCATTGGCGTCAAGAAATTGAATATCGTAAGAAAATCTTCGCCAGTCGTCTGTCAGTATCGACTGAATAGCCCTCTGAAACTGTGACTGAACAGCAGTGCTGCGCTCTCTGATATCTTCTTCTGATAAGAAAATCAAACGCTGTTCAATTGCCGATAGGAGTGAAAAGGTAATATCCCTGGCACTTACTTCTTCTTCTTCAAGAAACTCTTCTGTTGAATTGACGAGTCGTTCGTCCATCTTTTCAGAGTGGGCATTAGCATAGATGAGATAACCCGAAGCAGAACCGAGAAGTGCAGCCATCAATAACAGCCTGAAACCGGACATTTGAAATACAGCTTCCGGATTTTTAAATAAATAGACAGCCCCTCCAAGTGCTACACCAAACAACCCGAATGAGAGCAGAAGCTTCCAGCCTTCAAACAATGTGAGTGGCAACACTTGATCTGCTGCAAAATAAAAAAGAAAAAAGCTGACAACACCGATAATTCCAATAACAGCAGTTTTATCTTTTTCTGATACAAAGAGAAACCACCAGGTGAAAACTAAAAGTGCAGTGACAGAGGAAATAAAAAAGCCGGTTGCAACAAACAGGATCCAGCTTGCAAGGCCTGGAATGAGTTCAAGGTCATGAATGGCAATATCTGCTACATTTGCCGTATTCTGAGTCGTAAACAGGAAAAAAATGATAAAAGCTACATTCAACCCGCCGAAAAGAAATGAATAGATAAACGTCTGAAAATGTTCTTCAGGTTCTGCAAGGTTCCATTTTCTGGAAAGGGTGGCTATAACTGAAAATGTAATCAGAAATACAAAAGTTGCATGGACAAAATAGTAGGAAATTGCTTCCAGTGTTGAAAACTGATCGGAAGTCAATTCAGGGAAAAAATGACCAATCCAGTGAATGGGGGTTTGTGAATTCACTAAGATAGCCCACGCAGTAAAAATGACAATCAACTGGAGTATTAAATTTATCCATGACCGTTTTTGATGTGTCCAAAAGAAAAACAGTGCAGTTCCAAGCAGGAAGAATCCGAAATGAAATATCGTTCTCCAGCGATCAGAAATAGAATTTATAACAGAGATATACTGATCAAAATCATCTTCAAGTGCATATACGATTCCTAATGAATCTGAGTCGGCAATTCGAAGGGTTCGGTAATATTCAAGTGATTCAGGTTCCGGGTCATAAAAATTAAAATAAACCGGAAATTTCCGATCAAGCCTTGGGTCATGATTCAGATTATAATCCTGATCCCAGGCGATAGGTATGATATTGTTTTGTTCAAGGCGTTTGGTTGTAAAAAGCGTAAACCTGTCATCTTCACCGATTTCAAAGCGTATCTGCCCGAGAAGAAATGTGACGTTATTATTTCTGAAAACATTTACATGTAAAGAATCTTCTGCCAGGCCTTCAATCGTTTCCGGCTCGGTAAGTGCAAAACCGTTCCAGGTAAATAATTCATCATTTCTGTATAGGGAGCTGCCCCATAACGGATATGTTTGCATTTCACGGTGAACAAGCTGGCGTGAAATACTTTCTGAAATTATCTCTTCAACCCGGTTTTTTAGCTGAAGTGTATTTTCAGTGAAATCGAGGTAGTTCTCCTGGAAAATTTCTTCGGAAAGATCAAGGCTTTCACCGATCAATTCCCTGTAATCGGCTTTTTCCGGAGCATTTTGATTTGAGTAGAATTCAAAACCACCATAGATAAGGGTAAACGTTAAGGATATGATAAAAAGAATCTTAACTGGTATTGAATCCGTAGTCTTCATTGCACTAAACTACAAGGTTCGGGGGGCGGGTTCCATTCAATATGGAAATTATTGCATCAGCAGCAAGGCTCCCCATTGCATTGCGTGATTTTTCAGTTGCACTTCCGATATGTGGAAGTAATACAGTATTGGGGGCATCAAGCAGCCGGGGGTGAATTTCGGGTTCATTTTCAAACACATCCAGTCCGGCACCTCCAATAGAAGCATCGTGTAAAGCTTCAGCCAATGCCGATTCATCGACAATCGGGCCACGAGCAGTATTAACTAACACAGCATGTGACGGCATTATCGAAAGTTCGTTTTTTCCGATCAGATGATGTGTCTCATCTGTCAGCGGGCAGTGTATAGACAGCGCATCAACTACTTGCAGCATATCATCAAGTACAGAATGGAACGTTGCGTTCAATTCTTTTTCAATTTCAGGCTCAATCCTGTTTCGGCCGTAATAATGAATATTCATACCACACGTTTTTACTCTTTTGGCAAATGCCTGTCCAATTCTTCCAAGGCCTATTATCCCTACTGCTGCCCCATGTAATTCTATCCCGATAAAACCATTGGGTTCCCAGCCGTTAAATTGCCCGTCACGCAGAGATATTTCAGCTTCCCTGGTTTTTCTGGCTGTGGAAAGCAACAGCGAAAGTGCAATCTCTGCAGTTGATTCAGTCAATACATCTGGTGTATTGGAAACATGAATGCCTAACCGGGAGGCAGCAGCGGTATCAATATTATTATAACCAACTGCATAATTTGCAACGATTTTAAGCTTATTCTTTCCTGCTTCCAATACATTTCCGGTAACCGGGTTTGAAAGCATGGTAAGTATGGCATCGAACTCTTCAGCAGCCTTTGATAACGTTTGTTCCTGATCAAACTCCCCCCGTTTCCCAATAGATACTTCGAAATGACTTTCCAGTTTTTTAATAGCTGAATCAACAATAGGTTCGGTAACAAGAACTCGCACGATATGCTCCTTTTTTAAAAATTAATAATGAATGATCAATTGAAGATAACAGGGAGTTTTCTGCCATCAAACAGGTGACAAAATGGACCATTTAAAACGATTTGATTTAGAAACCACTAAAAAAATATACAAATTGCAGAGATACGAATATTGACCTGAATTCCAATTCCGGATTGATGATTAGCGGGAACGGATCAGATATCACCGGTGTCGTTAATTTCAGTTCTGATAGCATCATTCCACATTCGTTCGATACCGTAAAAAGCCCGTTTTTCTTCATTGAAGATATGAATAACGACATTGACATAATCAAGGATAATCCACCTTCTGGCATCCATACCTTCTTTTTTCCAGGCTTTTTCTCCAAGTTTTTCAACCGTTTTATCGAGTACATTGTTGGCAAGTGCCCTTATTTGTGTTTCAGACGTGCCATGACAAATGATGAAATAATCTGTTAATGTGGTAAGCTCTCTGACATCAAGCAACACAATGTCTTTGGCTTTTTTCTCCAGCAGAGCTTCTGTTATCGATTCGATTAATTTACTTGAATCAGCAGTTTTTTCAGGGCTTATACTCTTGAATTGATCAGTTTTTGCTTCTGTTGTTTCTGTCATATATATCTTAGTCAATATTTAGGGATTGATAATCGGATCCGATCACCAGGGTTGCATCGAGATAGAAATCATTTGATTTTTCAATTAAAATCCGGTCTTCAGGTATTCCAAGCGCCCGGGCAACCCTGTTTGCATTGGCGAGATTACCATTTCGGGATATAATGATAGTTTCAGTCATATCGAAATTATCAAAATTTCCCGATTCAACTACATCAAATCCGTAGGATCGGAGATTGGAAGTAAAGCGGGTGGCTAATCCTGGAACACCGCAACCATTAAGTACTTCCAATTGTATAATATTGCTTATTAATACTGAATCTTGTTCTACCCGATCGCTTTGTATTCGGGGATGAAGCACCCTGAAAATCAGGGCGATAATCAAAATAGAAAGGAGTACACTCAGAAATCCAATCGCTGCATTCAGTACAAAACCCTCTTGTTCAGATATATTATCCGACATTCAATCTATTTAGTACCAAAATTGATTTCTTGTACCATACATCCCACGCCCCAAACCATAGGGAGAGTAATAATATGGCCTCTGAGAAAACTGAATGGACAGGCTGGAATTTGGTGATATCTGGTAATCAAGCTGAGCCCGGTCAATCATTACTCTTGCTCCAAGGCTGTTGTTACCCATATTCATGAAAGAGTTACCGAAAGGGGAGTGCAGAACTGACAGGTCTACATGGCCGGTAAGATTTTCACTAAAATCAAAACTCATATGATTAGTATAAGCGTTCAGGTTTTGGAACTCCCCCCCGACACTTCCGAAATTCATACTATATGAATGACTCATAGTCATATTAATACTGTTCATCAAACTTCCGAGGGTATTGTTTTGAGATTGCTCAGTTTTAAATATTGCCCCGGTATAATCACTTGACCGGTTAATATCTTCCCTTAACTGTGCTTCCACAATCGCAACAAATCCAAATGTGAACAGAACAAAAGCAAGTGTAAATTTCTTCATAACCATATTCCTTTAGATATCAAATACAGGATACGACACTATTAAGTATAACCAATGAAATGGTATTAGTAAATATCATTCATTGTGAAAGACCAACTTTTTTCGAGCAAAAGACAACACTATCATTATTTAACGGATATTTTGCCTGAGATATTTTTTAAGTTTTTAAAAAGATATAAAAATCCGAAAAGTACGCGGGCATTAAGGATCAAATCTTGTGCTAAGGCGTAAAAAGCATTATATTATCAGGCTTTAAATTTTGCATTTCTAAAGTACACGAATTCCCTACTGATTATGAAAATGAAACTTACGGACTTCAAATTTGAAATAGACGACATCGATGTCCCGGAAAAACCGGTGGATCCAAGAGATGCTTCCCGGTTGATGGTGCTGAATCGTGATGAGAAGTCCATTAAACATGAGAAATTTTCCGATATCCACAAATATTTTCAAAAAGGAGATGTTGTAATATACAACAATACCAAGGTTTTCCCCGCCCGGTTGAAGGGAAAAAAGGAGAAGACCGATGCCGATATTGAAGTATTTCTGCTTCGTGAACTGCAACCGGAAAATATGTTGTGGGACGTTTTGGTGGAGCCAGCAAGAAAAATCAGGATAGGGAATAAACTCTATTTTGGAGATGAATTGATGGCGGAAGTTGTTGATAATACAACCTCAAGAGGGAGAACGATACGGTTTTTATTTGACGGCCCGAACCAGGAATTATATAAAATTCTTGATGAGATAGGGGAGATGCCAATGCCTCCATACATTGAAAGGGAGCCGGATGAGGAAGATAAAGAGCGGTATCAAACAATATTCGCTAAAGAAAGAGGAGCTGTTGCAGCACCTACAGCCGGAATGCATTTTACTCCGGAACTCGTTAAAAAACTTGAAAAGAAGGGTGTTGAATTTCTCCCGGTCACCCTTCACATCGGCTGGGGGACTTTCAGGCCGGTTGAGGTTGAAGACCTGACCAAGCACCGGATGGACTCGGAAAATTACTATATTTCAAAGGAGACATCCGATAAGATCAACAACGCACTTAAAAGCAAGAAGAATAAAGTGATTGCCTGTGGTTCGACGGCCGTTCGGGTTATTGAAACAAGCGTGATGGCAAGCGGTATGTCGAAGCCGGGTACAGGATGGACTGACAAATTTATCTATCCGCCTTATGATTTTAAAATTACCGAAGCCGTTATCACCAATTTCCATCAGCCTGAATCTACATTGTTAATGCTGGCTGCAGCTTTTGCTGATTATGATTTCCTGATGGAAGCTTATGAAAAAGCAAAAAAAGAGAAGTATCGATTTTTCTCATTTGGCGATGCAATGCTGATATTGTAAACCGTGTCAAAATTACCATATGCCTTAATTATACCTGCTGCCGGATCCGGTCAACGGATTGGGGGTGAGATAGCAAAACCATTTCTCCGGATTGCAGGTAAATCAATACTGGGGCATACTGTGAGTAGGTTTGCTGCTATTGACGGGTTGATCCAGGTAATCATTGCCACCACTCCGGACTATTTTGACGAAGCACACTCGGTAAAGAATTGGTTGCCGGAAACAGTATCTGTCCATGTAATTGAAGGCGGATCAGAAAGGCAGTATTCCATACATAATGCCCTGCAGAAAGCTGATAAATCTGCTGAACTGATTGTCATTCATGATGCTGTAAGGCCTTTTGTTTCTGAAAATTGTGTGGTTCAGTGTTTGAAAAAAGCCAATGAATCGGGGGCGGCAATACTGGGTGTGCCCGTAAAGGATACGATTAAAAAAGTAAATGATGACGGATTAATCCTGGAAACGCCGAAGAGAGATATGCTTTGGCAGGCACAGACACCACAAATATTCAAACAGGATCTGATCAGGAAAGCCTATGAGTATGCCCTTCACGAGGATTATCTTGGCACTGATGATGCATCACTGGTTGAATTTTATGGTGAGAGAGTATTTGTTGTGGAAGGAAATCAGCAGAATATCAAAATTACGTATCCTCTCGATTTGCAAATAACAGAGATTTTACTGACTGATAAGCAGGCCAATTTGTAACAAAAATCTGTTTCATATGAAATTTCGAATTGGATATGGGTATGATTTACACCGGCTTGTAACCGGCCGCCCCCTGATTATTGGAGGGATTGAAATTCCATTTAAAATGGGGCTGGATGGCCATTCCGATGCGGATGTGCTGCTGCATTCTATTACAGATGCAATGCTCGGGGCCCTGGCACTTGGAGACATCGGAACCTACTTTCCGGATACTGATCCGGTTTGGAAGGGGGCTGACAGTTCAAATCTATTGAAAAGCGTTGACCAGATGATCAGGGAAAGAGAGTGGGTTATTCAAAATATTGATTCTACGATTATCGCTGAGTTGCCAAAATTTAATCCTCATATAGCGGAGATTCGACAATCCATTGCAGAAATACTTGGAATGGAGTTCAGCAACATATCAGTCAAGGCAACAACAAATGAGAAACTTGGTTATATAGGAAATGGTGAAGGGATTGCAGCGCACACTGTGATTTTGTTAATGTCTGATGAAAGGTAGTCGATGGAACTGTTCTTTGATGATCTGATTAATTGGATATTTACTCTCTCACCCTGGAGTATATATATAATTTTTTTTGTTATTGCCTACCTTGAGAATATCATACCGCCTGTTCCGGGCGATCTGTTAGTTGCATTCGGTGGATATCTGGCAGCAGAAAAGCTTGTGGATTTTACAGCGCTTCTGGTTATAACAACCATTGCATCAGTCATCGGCTTTATGAGTATGTATGCATTCGGGGCGTTCTGGGGATACAGGATTGATAAAAAACGAGATAAATTCTGGCTGATGCGATTCATCGATATGAAGTACTTTGAAAGAGGGAGGAAATGGATGCAAAACTGGGGGCAGTGGGTCATCGTTGCCAATCGATTTTTAGCTGGCACCAGGTCTGTCATTGCAATCACTGCCGGCATTTACAGGACGAAATTAAATTATACAATTCTTAGTTCTTCTGTCAGTTCACTGATCTGGAATGCGATTTTGTTAAGTTTTGGATGGATAGTTCATGAAAACTGGCATTTGATCGGAAGTTACCTTGGGGTTTATGGCTGGATAATCCTGGTATTGGTACTGGCTGCAGTAACCGGACGTATTCTTTATAAATGGTTTTATCGGAATAAAAGTTATGGCTGAAGCCGAAAAAAAGAATACCAAAAAGGTTGACATAGACGGAGAATATTTTTAGATTTCGGGTCTTTCGCCAAAAGGTAAAGTATGTCCTGTTTTCAGATTTGGCGGAAGGAAAATTAATGGATGTGCCAGTGTAGCTCAGGGGTAGAGCAGCTGTCTTGTAAACAGCCGGTCGTCGGTTCGAATCCGGCCACTGGCTCTCAGGAGCCGGTAATATGAAAGATGTATTAATTTTAGTGTTACCGGATGTTGACTTTTTGACATATTGACTTTTTAGAGGGGGGATACCAAAGTGGCCAACTGGGGCAGACTGTAAATCTGTTGGCGTAAGCCTTCGCAGGTTCGAATCCTGCTCCCCCCACAGGTGTTTGAGTG
>SLKH01000207.1 GCA_007134665.1 Balneolaceae bacterium | reverse complement strand
TTTTTTGCCGGCGTGGTGGAATTGGTAGACACGTTGGACTTAAAATCCAATGGACATTACAATGTCCGTGCCGGTTCGAGTCCGGCCGCCGGTACATTTTTTAGTGTTGAGTGAGTATTGAGAAGTGAATAGTAGGCAGTGAGATTCCCGGGGTTGTATTCTTTTTGGTACATCAGGCTCATTTGAGCTGATTAAATGCATTAGTGAAGAGATTTGATACAAGTGTTTCATACTGCGTTGGCAGAAGTTGATCAGGATAACCAGCAGCAAAAGTGATCCTTTTGATTTACATTAAAGTGTAACATATTATCTTTTAAATGATCTAATTCTATATGCGGTTTCGCTGTATTATAGTAACCCGGTATGCCAACATGTATATGTATTATACTTGATAGAACAGATATGAATGAAAACAACAAGAATGGCTGAATCAATTAAGAAAGTTTTTATTGTTGAAGATGACCTCATCCTCAATCTGCTCTATGAAAGTTACATGGAGAAACTCGGGTTTGAAACTACAGGTGAACTCGTCTATGGTAAAACTGTAGTAGAACTTGCAAAAAAAATCGAACCAGACCTTATTCTCATGGATATCGCTCTCGAAGGGGATATGGACGGTATCCATGCGATGCACGAAATCAGAAAATTTTCAAATGTCCCGGTCATCTACATCACCGGCAACTCTGACCCGCATCACAGAGAGAGAGCAAGGCAAACCGAATACCTCGATTACCTTATCAAACCAATTGAATTTGAAGACCTGAAAACATCGATTGAGAAACATCTGAGTAATACTCAAAATATCTGAAAGTTTCCCTGACCAACTTTTACTTTTTCACTCAGTGAGTGAATCGTTTATCTTTCACAAGAATACAATTGTCTGTCCACTTTAGTTCTTTATCTATAATTTAATATGCATAATTTCTCTACGGCCTCTGTACTTTCACTATTCATATTAACCATATTCCTCGCTGTTCAGGCATGCTCCGCTACCGAGCCGATTATTTCACCGGATAGTGAACGCGAAAATTTCCACCTGCCCGAACGGCCTCTTCCCTACCCGATAGATATACCCGTTGATTATCTTTATGCGATTCAGGAGGGTTCCCGTTCAATGGATGGCGCTCCCGGTGATTACTACTGGCAAAATGAAGCCAGCTATGATCTGAAAGCAGAGCTGCTTCCTGAAGAAAATAGAGTTAACGGGCATGTGAGAATTCAATACCAGAACAATTCACCTGACCAGCTTCGCCAACTCTTGCTTGAACTGGCTCAGAATCTGCATAAAGCAGGTACCATGAAAAAGGATAACACCGAAATTACAGGCGGAGTTGATCTCAGGTCGGTCAAAGTCAGAGGCAGGGAACTGAATGAATTTGACCCTGAGATCAGGGGTTATGGCGGCGATCCAGGCTATCTGGTGGATGCCACAAGGCTGCTGATCATACTCGATGAAACTATGAATCCCGGCGATTCCATCGACCTGGAAATTGAGTGGTCATTTATCGTGCCGCAGGAAGGGGCCGGCGGACGAATGGGCCGAAGCAGGGACAACCTTTTTTTTATAGCGTATTGGTATCCTCATATGGCCGTCTATGACGATGTAATTGGATGGTTTACAGACCCTTTCCTCGGTAACGCTGAATTCTATCACGGATTTGCAGATTATACACTGGAGATTACAGCCCCTGATAACTGGCTTGTAATGGCCACCGGCGATTTCCTCAACCCCGCTGACGTTCTGGCGGATCATGTATATGATCGTTATATCGAAGCCGGGCAAACAGATGAAATCATTCACATCGTTACAGAAGCAGATCTTGGTGCTGCTACCCGGCAAAATGAAAATGGTACGCTAACCTGGAAATTTTCGGCCGGACAGGTCCGGGATGTTGCCTTCAGTGCCACCAGGGAATCTGTCTGGGATGGTTCACGTGCCTCAGTCGGAGACCTTACCGGTGACGGAAACACTGATTACACAAGGATTCATTCATTCTACCGCAATACCGCTCCGCTCTGGCAGGAGCAGGCTGAATATTCACAACACTCGATCACATTTTTATCCGAGTACCTGGATCATCCGTACCCCTGGCCGCATATGACTTCAGTTGAAGGGGCCGACATAATTGGTGGCGGAATGGAGTACCCGATGATCACTGTGATGGGAAGTTATAACAATCTTGGCGCGCAGCGGCTGTATGGTGTCACAGCTCATGAATTTGCGCATATGTGGATCCCGATGATCGTTAGTACAAACGAACGCAGATACACCTGGATGGATGAAGGCTTTACCACATTCAACACACACCAGGCGAATGCAGACCGTTATCCCGGCGAGTTTGATAACTTTGATATCTTCCATTCCTACCTGAATATAGCGGGAACTGATATGGAAGGGCCAATGATGAGATGGTCGGACTACCACTACCCCGGGCCTGCTTATGGTGTAGCATCCTATCCCAAACCGGCCTCTGTATTGACTGCGCTCCAGGGAATGCTCGGAGAAGACCTGTTCCGGGAAGCTTACCTGACATTTATTGATGAGTGGGCATACAAACACCCCTACCCCTGGGATTTTTTTCATACAATAGAACGGGTTGCAGATACCGACCTGAGCTGGTTCTGGAGAAGCTGGTACTATGAGACCTGGGTTCTGGACCATGCGATCGGAGAGGTGGAGGATAACGGTGATAGTGTCACCATTCAGATACTTGACCTTGGTGATGTACCGATGCCGGTAAAATTGTTAATCGTGCTTGAAGATGGAACTCAGATCAATGAAGAGATTGATGTATCGTATTGGCTGGAAGGAAGACGAAGTGTCAGAGCAAATTTCGACACCGGCCTTCCGGTAGAACGTATTGAAATCGACCCCCATATGTTATTCCCGGACGCAGACAGGTCCAACAATACCTGGGAAAAATAAGAGAGCTGCCAGATCGTTTTTACAAAACCCCGCCCTATATCACATTATTGACAACAATTGAAAGACGAATGTAAAAAAGTTTGAGATTTCGTCTAAATTGTTAATAATTAGGTAACTTTTTACGATAATGGTGTTTATTACTAAAGCGATCATCACCTCATGTTCAATACAAAATCACTTCGACTGATCTTTTTCGGAATCGGCTTAATTGCCGTTGTTGCTTTAACAGCTATGAACATCTACTCGATGCATGAATTAAGAAAAAGTACCATTGAAGTAGCACAGGAAGACAAGAAAAATCAGATAGAAGAATTTACCACACAGGTCAGGTTCAGGTTTTTTCAACCATTCCGAAGCATCCGGAAACTCGACATCGAACATCTTCAACAGTATTATGATGACTATAACGATTTCCCCGATGCATTTAAAGATATCATGATTGACGCCAGCCTCGATTCTATCTTTTATGACATATACTATTCCCCTCATGGTGAAGATCATTGCCTGAATGACTCTTATCCCATGTACAAGTTTAATACACAGAACAGACAATTTGAAATTGAGGAGAATATTTCCACCCAGGTGTGTGATGGCCTTGGGCTTGCCAGGTCGAGGATGAAGGTTCTGATTGATGAGTACCGTTGGAATAATAAAGCCTCATTCGATACTCACAGAAGCATGACACTTTCGATGATTAACCTGGCAGAAAGAGAAATCGTTGGACACCTGATCTTTACCATTAACCAGGATTACCTTGTCAATGACTACCTGGCCAAAAATCTGATTGAAAAATTCGGGCCAAGTGATGAAACCGGTATCGTTGTATGGCTGCGGGATTTTATGCAGGAAGAGATTCTCGCAAGTTCCGACCCGAATATTGAACATAACAGAGATTTTATCGATATCAGGCAACGATTTCCCGATTTGCTCGAAAACTGGTCACTTCACGCTAAAATTATCGATTCACCTACGATCGCTGCAACGAATGCATCACTCTTCAGAAACTTAGTAGTACTCGTATCGGCAGTATTAGCACTTTTTGGTGCCCTGCTCTTCATGTTCCTCACATCCAAACGAGAACGAGAACTTGCTCAGCGGCAAGCCGGTTTCCTTGCAAATGTTACACATGAGTTAAAAACACCTTTGGCGGCGATGCAGGCTGCCGGTGAAAACTTATCCGATGGAAGGGTAACTGATAAGGATAGAATCAAATCGTATGGTAATCATATTTATACGGAAACTATCCGGCTTCGGAAAATGATTGAAAAGCTGCTTGATATCGCCAGGGTAGATGCCGGCCATAATACTATACAGCTTACACCTCACAAACTACAGGATCTTGTACAGGAATATTATGACAGCCATGAGGCTTATGTACAGTCGCGTGGATTTCGTTTTGAACTCGAAGCAGAACCGGGCCTCCCGGATGTATTGGTGGACCCGGATCATTTCGAAACCATCATCAGTAACCTGGTAGACAATGCCATTAAATACAGTTTTGATGATAAAGAGATTAAATTAAGTGTTCAGAAAACGAAAACGGGTGTCAGTTTAACAGTTACAGACAGCGGCATCGGTATTCCCAAAAAATCACACCAGCAAATCTTTGAAAAATTCTATCGCTTAGAAGACAGTATGACTGCCAAGACCAAGGGCCACGGGCTTGGATTGTCTATCGTAAAAAAGCTTGTGGAACTAAATCAGGGCAGTATCGATTTGAAAAGTAGTCCCGGTAAAGGAACGACTTTCATTGTTGAATTCCCGGTTTATCAACTGGAAGCAGAAACCGAGAAGGAAATGGAAAGACACTACGAATATGTGAACAAAGAATTGCAAACATCAGACTATGTCAAATAACCATCAGAAGAAAATTATCATTGTTGAAGATGAACCGAGCCTGATATTTACCCTGCAGGATACTCTTGAAAATGAAGGATATGAAGTACACGTAGTTAAAGAGGGAACCACAGCAGTCGACAAAGTAAAAGAGGTAGAGCCTGACCTTATGCTACTTGATCTTATGCTTCCCGGAAAAAGCGGTTATGATATTTGCAATGAAATCCGGGGACTGAAGTATACTTTTCCCATCATCATGCTGACTGCAAGAGACCAGGAGATCGATAAAGTAACAGGATTGAATCTTGGTGCTGATGACTATATGACAAAACCATTCGGTGTCAAAGAGCTACTGGCTCGAATCAACGCACGTCTTCGCAGAGCCGACACCTACACCAAGGCAGGCCCAATCGATAAACTTACACTTGGCCCTGTAGATATCAACCTTAAAGAATCATACGTCAAGAAACCTGATAAAGATCCAATTCAACTGACCACCCGTGAAGTAGAGTTAATCCGTTTTTTGGTAACTCGTACCAATGAACCCATTTCAAGAGATGAGCTATTAGAGAAAGTCTGGAGATACGAACACAGTACTAATACCCGAACAGTGGACGTGCATATTTCCAAGCTGCGTGCCAAAATAGAAATCTCTCCCGATGACCCAAAGTATCTTGTAACTCTTCATGGGGTAGGATATATGTTAAAATCCGATTGATCCTGTTAAAATCAGCTCCGGGAATACGGAGCAGTCCACCTGCCGGTTTTAATTTCTCCCAAAATTGTCATTGTTCCAATGACAATTCAGGGTTTAATTATTAATCAACTCCATCTCTTTGATCTGATCTGTAAACCTGATAAAACCTTCTACCTGCGACTGAAGAAGCTCACTTTTAAAATCATCACGTAGTCCTTCTTCCTGGTCAAACTCCTTATTTACCCTGGGTATAAACAGCCGTTCAGGATAGATATGAGCTTTACGGTATGTAGCAATAGCCTGTAATTGCTCTACTGGCCTTAAGGCTCCAAAATAACCGTCTGCTTCCCCGATAAAACAGAGTGGGTATTTTTCAAAAGCTTTCGGAAATGGCAGATAATCAATAAACATTTTCAGGATTCCGGGGAAGCCACCATTGTATTCAGGTGTAACAATTACCAAACCATCTCCACTCAAAACACCTTCATTGAATTTTTTCACCGAAGGTATATCATCACCATAACGCCCCCCCGCTACATCTTTCAACGGAAAATCCTCAAGTGAATGTACTTCCGTGATAACATCTTTTTCTCTGAATAATTCAGCTACATAAGTGGATACTTTCAGAGCATTTGAGTTCGGCCGGTCTGTACCGGACAGAATATTTATATTTATCATTTTTATGATTCAGATCTGTCAGTTATGTTTTCATTTACATGCTTCTAAACCAAATTCCACACAGTATCATTTCACGCACAAAACCGGAACTCATTCACTTCCACCCGTTCCGAATCACCTAACCTGTTTTGAAGGTGAATAAGAATGCAAGCGCTTTTCCAGCATCTATTAAATAATTAACTGAATATCGATTTTTTACATTATTTATTTTGCCTGAAATTAATAAATAGCTATTTTTTTCATGCAATAATCTGAATTTTCGGAAAAAAAACAACATACCTGATCAAACAGCTCTTATCTATCACCAACTACTTAATCCGATCCAAAAATCGCGGCTTGTAATAGACAAAGTTCATACTTTTGTCTATCACATAGTTAGACCCGCTGGGGATTGAATATCTCTCCAGCGGGTATTTTATTATATTAAAGCACGAAGGAAGAAACCCGGAACAAACACTATTCTTCTCCAATGAATTTATTACGTGCAGCCATTATACAGATGAATAGCCAGCCCGACCTGGATTTAAACCTTCAAAATGCATACCGATCAATCAGCAAAGCAGCTGAACAAGGTGCGGGATTTATCACACTTCCGGAAAACTTCGCATTTCTCGGTGATGAAAAATCAAGGCTTCATCTGGCTGAAACGATCTGCAAAAGGGTAACAACTGAACTCAGTCAATGGTCAAGGGAATTGGGAGTCAGCCTTCTTGCAGGTGGTTACCCTGTTAAAGCCAAAAGCGGGAAGATGTATAACCGCGCAAGCCTGTTCAATCCGAAGGGTGAAATTGAGGTTAGCTATGACAAAATTCATCTGTTCGACGTTTCATTGAATAAGGCCGAGAGCTACAAAGAATCCAGATATGTAGAACGAGGGATTAACGGCCCGATCGTTTCTAATACTGACTTTCTGCCCCCCATCGGCCTTTCAATTTGTTACGATATCCGTTTCCCTGAACTTTATCGCAAACTACTGGAAAAGGGTGCAGAAATAATTTGTGTCCCGGCTGCATTCACGAAGCCAACCGGTAAAGCACATTGGGAAATATTGTTAAGAAGCAGGGCAATTGAAAACAGTTGTTTTGTTATTGCACCTGCTCAAACCGGTTTACATGGATTGAAAAGGGAAACGTACGGACATTCAATGATTATTGACCCCTGGGGAACAGTATTGGTAAATTCAGGAACGGAACCGGGCATAGCCATCGCAGAAATCGATTTAGCTAAACTCCGGGAAGTCAGAAACAAACTCCCCTCAATTCATCACAGGGTTTTATAGAACATACGGATACATTTGGATCATGACTCATCACTGCTTTCCGGAACTACGAGAAGTGGTGCATGTGTGTGAAGTGCCATTTCTTTTACTGATTCACGCCTGGATAATGAATTGAGAAACTTGGTCCGGTAATAACCCATTGCCAGCAATGCCCCTTCAATATTATCGGTATATCCATGCAGTGATTCTGTCAGATCTTCTCCGTAGATCAGCTTGACGTGGATATCTTTATATTGAAATTTCTCATATATCATATCGCGGAATCCCCGGAACATCAACTCTTCAACAAGTGATTTTTGACTTGCAAAATTCAAAATATGAAGATCAGCTTCCAGGTATGTAGCAATCTGAATCAGTTCCCAAATGATCGGGAAATCTTCTTCCCGGTAATCGGCAGCGTACGTTATATTTCTGATCTCCGAAAAACTGACACCTTCCGGTACAGCCATCACCGGCGAATTACTATCCAGGATCACTTCCACAGTTGAACTGCCGAAAATGATATTGTCAAAATCACTTTTTCCCTTCGTACCCATCACAATAAGGTCAATTTCATGTTCATCTGAAATCTCAAGGATGCTTTGAACCGGGCTCCCTCCTGCGATCATCGTCTCGCACTCAACCCCGCTTCCTTCAATATACTCAGAGTTAAGCCACTCCATCGATTCATTCGCTTTATCACGAACACTCTTTTCATCTTCCGTCCTGTTGGCAAGATCGATAGGTGAACCGTATGCATGAAACACAATCAATTCCGAGCCACTTCTTTTACAAAACTCCAGGGCATAATTAAGTGCATTCAGTGAGTTGTCAGAAAAATCGGTTGGATGTAAAATTGTTTTCACCAGAACTCCCGGTTAAAATGAATGATTTAATTGATTTGTTAAAATGTACACATTTCAAAGCTGATATTGGAACCGAATAGTTCCGTTCTGTAATCAAATGCGGATAAATATAAAAGCACAATCAAGATTCATCATTTTTAATCTGGCTGAATCGCTGCCATAACCTGGTTTCCCTTCCTGTATCACCCGGCTCAAACCATTTTTTATTCTTCACTGATTTTGGCAGGTATTGCTGATCAACCCAGTGGTTCGGATAATCGTGCGGATATTTGTAATCATCCGATGCATTCCTGACATCGAGGTAACGGGAAGCAAGTTTATTGGCTGTTTTATCTCGGAGGTGAGCAGGAACTTCACCCGTACCTTTTTGTTTGATCTCACTGTGTACCTCAAAGATCGCTTTCGTACTGTTGCTTTTGGGTGACAATGCAAGAAAGATACAGGCATGTGCAAGAAAGTAGAATCCTTCCGGCATTCCGGTTTTCGTAAAGGCTTCGTGAGCAGTATTGACAACAGTCAGTGCATACGGGTCTGCCATCCCAATATCTTCAGAAGCAAAGATCAGCATTCGCCTGAAGATGAAATTGGGATCTTCACCTCCCTCAAGCATAGCACTCATCCAATAAAGGCTGGCATCGACATCCGATCCTCGCATTGATTTGATAAAGGCCGATGCATAGTGATAATGCTCATCTCCGGACCGATCATACCGGACCGACCGCCTCTGAATGGATTCCCTTGCAATCTCCAGGTCAATTCTGATCTCACCATT
>SLKH01000345.1 GCA_007134665.1 Balneolaceae bacterium | reverse complement strand
TGTACGGTTTGAGTACATCGCATGTGAACCCATGTTACAAATGTTCAAGAGCTAAACTGGAAGCTCCATACAGGGCAGCATCATTTCCAAGGGGTTCATAAATAATATCGAAACCATCATGAAAAGGAGGCATCAGATATTTAAAAGCCATTTTTTTTGCCGGTTCAATCAACCAGTGTCCGGCTTTGGCAACACCACCACTCACCACAATCTTTCTGATATCCATCATATGAATATAATTGACGATCGCATACCCGAGTTTTTCACCGGTCTTTTCTAAAATTTCAGCAGCAAGTTTGTTCCCATCCTCAGCAGCCTGATAGATATCCACCGGCTCAAGCTCATCAAACTTATTCTTAAATTTATTATACAACGGATTGTCAGGCTGCTGGCGTATCACATCTGATGCATATCGGCTGAGAAATCTCTGGCCAAGATAAGCCTCAATTCCACCACGTGTATTGCTATTTGATAACGGACCGTGATAATTAATAATTACATGGCCGAGTTCAGCAGCAGAACCTGTTGTTCCGCGAAAAAGCTTTCTGTTAAATATGATTCCTCCACCTACCCCTGTACCCAATGTAAGCATGATAAGGCTGTCAAAATCTTTACCAACTCCAAATCTTGAACATCCTAATGCTGCGAGGTTTGCATCATTATCAATGATACAATTATAACCTGTACGCTTTTTAACTTCTTCAGCAACATTAACGACACCCCACCCAGTCAGGTTTGGCGGGTTATTAACCGTAGATCGATCCAGGGAAACCATTCCCGGCGTTCCCATTCCTATTCCTATCGGCTCAGCATTCGTATCCATCAAGAGTTTTTCAACAGAAATTTTGATTCTGTCGAATACATGATCTTTACCCTTATCCGCTTCAGTTGGAATAGAAAGGTTTTTCAGGATCCCTTTCTCTTTATCTACTAATGCCGTTTTAATATTTGTCCCACCCAGATCTATCCCAATCGCTATCATATCATTTTTATAAGACTTGTAATTAATGTCAAGCTAAGATAAAAAAAATGAAGTTCGTTACATCAGAAGAAATAGACTTGGCTAAGTTTTAATCCTCCTTTATGATATATACAGTTTCACCCGGTTTCCTCATCCCATATTCTTCTCTTGCAATTCTTTCAAGCAGATTAGGATTTGCTTCCAACTCTTCCAGTTTTTCTTCCAATTCTGCAGTTTCATGGCGGAGTTGTTCGGTACGCTGTTCAAGTTCAGCTTTACGCTGATTCAATTCATATCGGGTGTATAAACTATATGTATCAATAAATAGAAACCAAACCGCAACAAACCCCACAAGAATGGCAGCCAGGAATGATTTTTTCCAGCGTAATGGATTCAGGTACTGAAAATTCATGGATGTACAGCCGTGAATTAGTGAAGATGATAATAGTTAAACCCAAATTAATTTAATTAAGGTCTATATACAAACACGATATAAAAGGAAAATATCAGTAAAAAAAATAACCCCTACCGGGTATCAGCCGATAAGGGTTAATCAAGAGAGAGTCAAAATAAAAGTGTAATAGTCATTACGGATAAATGCGTGAATCGGGTGGGATTCGAACCCACGACCCACGGCTTAAAAGGCCGTTGCTCTGCCAACTGAGCTACCGATTCAGCCTTTCCTTCAAAGACTAAAAAGATACGGCTTTCGATAGCTCAAAATCAAACAAAAAGTTTAAAAGATTTAGGGGCCGATTCTTTCGATTCTTTACTTAATCTTTAAATCCAACTATATAACGTAGTAATCCTTCTTTCATTTCATTGTATTTATAGAATCGTAAAAAGTTTTCTTTTGTTCAAATAATTCTTCAATTTTAGCAAATGAGTTGGCAGTATTATATTTTCGTTTTTTAATTAACTTCTGACTGGATTCAAGTCATGGCTACTATCTTTACTAAAATAATACTCGGTGAGATACCAAGTTATAAAATTGCCGAGGATGAGCGTCATTTTGCATTTCTGGATATCAACCCGATTGCTGAAGGCCATACACTTGTAGTGCCAAAAAAAGAGATCGACTATTTTTTTGATCTTCCTGACTCTCACCTGCAAAGCACAATCTCTTTCGCAAAAAAGGTTGCAAGGGCTATCGACCGTTCTTTAAAGCCACTTCGTACTGGTGTAATCGTCCAGGGGCTGGAAGTACCACATGCCCATGTGCATCTGATTCCACTATATACTCATAATCAAAGTATGTCTTTTTCCAATAAAGTGGACGTGAGCGAAGACAGGATGAAGGAGTTGGCCAAAAAGATTGCAGAGAGTTTAAATACTGATTAATAGCCTGAACACTTCTTCTATGAAAATCCTGATTTTAAACGGACCCAACCTCAATCTACTTGGTCAGCGCGATCAGAAAACGTATGGAGCTGAAACGCTCAGTGATATTCAAAAGAAAGTAAATTCCGCTTATCCCGACACTGAACTGGTCTGGTATCAAAGTAATCATGAAGGGGAACTGATTGACCGGATCCAGCAGGCTAAACAGGATGCGTTCCAGGGAATCGTTGCAAACTGGGGCGGATACACTCATACATCTGTTGCAATACGTGATGCACTTGAAACTGTAGAATTACCGAAAGTTGAAGTTCACCTTTCAAATATTCACGCACGGGAAGAATTTCGGGAAAGGTCCATCACCGGCAGAGTGATGAACGGAATCATAACCGGCTTCGGATCAAACAGTTATATCTTAGGTATACAAGCAGTATTGCTCCTGACCCATAAACACTGACCTTTTGCAAAAACTCCGTGAACTATTATCAGATACCCTGATTTATGGAATTAGCAATGTATTCTTTCGGTTTATCAATTATTTGCTGGTTCCCTTCTACACGGGAGTATTTGAACCTGCCCGATATAGTATTGTAACACTTGTTTTTGCAGCAGTCGGTTTTTTGAATGTCATCTTTACTATGGGTATGGAATCGGCTTATCTCAGATATGCCAAAAACAGGGACGAGGCTCCTCATATTTTCAAAACGCTTCAGGTTGCATTGCTTGCTGTTTCAACCTTATTCGTTTTTGTTCTCTGGCTGCTCGAACCTTTTGCCCATCCCCATCTGAACCTGGATGATCAGACATCAGGAATTTACCTGATGATGCTTGGAATTCTCTGGTTCGATACCCTCTCCATTGTCCCCTTTGCTGAATTAAGGCTGGTTCGCCGCACCTGGTTATTCGTTACCATCAAAGCGATTCATGTTGCAGTTAATCTTTTTCTCAACTTTTACCTGATTCTCGGCCTGAATTATGGTATCGAAGCAGTTTTTATTGCAAACCTGTCGGCATCCGCTGCAGCTACGGTTATCATCTGGTTATTTACCCTGCCATTGATGCGGGGAAACCTTAGCCGGTATTGGATAAAAAAAGCATTCTTTTTCGGATGGCCTTTCATACCGGCCGGGTTGGGATATGTAATTAATGAGATGCTCGACCGATTCTTCCTGAATGCAATGGAACTCAATCAGGTTCATGCCATATACGGGGTCGAATTTACACCCGAGGATATCGTGGGTATTTACGGGGCTTGTTACAAAGTTGCTGTGTTCATGCTGTTATTAATTCAGATGTTCAGAATGGCGTGGCAGCCCTTCTTCATGCGCCATTCCGATGACCCTGATGCTCCCAAAATTTTTGCCCGGGCTTTTATTTATTTTAATCTTGCTGCCGCAGCTCTCTACCTTACCGTTGGACTTTTTGCACAGGAAATCGTTGCCATCCGGATACCATTTACCGAAGCAACCCTGATCAACAGCAGGTATTGGGCCGGACTGGAAATTGTGCCCCTTTTGCTGCTTGCGTATTGGTTTCATGGGTGGTACATCAACTTTTCTGCCGGAATTTTTATCAGTGAAAAAACAAAGGTGCTTCCAAAAATCATGCTGGCCGGAGCTGCTATAACCATAGTTACCAATTATTTACTGGTTCCGGTAATGGGAATGATGGGGGCTGCCTGGGCAACTGTGATCAGTTATGGTGTCATGGCGGTCAGCCTCTATTATTTCAGCACCAAACAGTACAAGGTACCCTACCAGCTTCAGTACGGTGTAATGCTGATGGTAATAATGGTTATCGCTGTCTGGAGTGCTCCTGCACTGACTGATCTGTTCCAGCTAAATGAAATAATCACCAAATCAGCAATTCTGATTACCGGGTATGTACTGCTGGGACTTGCTTTATACCGGTCGCTGAGGTCGGACCGTGATATGTAACAGGGATGAATTAGCCTTATTTTAACCCAAAAAAGTCGTTAGACCTTTTTTGCCCTTCGGGCAAAATTGTCATTGTTTCAATGACAATTTTGGGTTTAAACCTTCAAACCTGAGTTCAATTATAAACAGAAAACCCCCAAAGTTTTACAACTCAGGGGGTTTTACTAATGTGCAAGTAGTGAAGAGCTACGTGTCTTCTTTTGTTGCGATTTAAGCTTACTTTTTCATCAGCTTTTTGAAGTCTTCAAGTACAGAACGTACAGCAGACGCTGATTCGTCTAAAAGTTGTTGTTCTTTTTCATTTAAATCAACCTCAATGATCTCTTTGATTCCGCCATACCCAAGTTTAACGGGCACACCAACATACAGATCTTCAATTCCGTATTGGCCGGTCAGCCAGACACAACAAGGGAATATTCTGTTCTGATCAAGCATGATCGACTCAACCATTTGTGCAGCAGCAGCACCTGGCGCATACCAGGCTGATGTACCCATAAGCCCCACGATTTCACCACCACCCTTCTTGGTCCTCTCAACGATTGATTCAAGCTTATTCTCTTCAATTAACTGAGTAACCGGAATACCGGAGATGGTTGTATATCGTGGCAACGGGACCATGGTATCCCCGTGCCCCCCCATCAGAAGAGCCTGAATATCTTTAGGTGATACATCAAGTTCTTCTGCAAGGAAAGCACGATAACGAGCTGTATCGAGGATACCAGCCATACCCATCACCTTATCAGATGGCAGGCCACTTGTCTCATAAGCCACGTATGTCATTACATCCAGAGGATTGGAAACAACAATGATAATGGTATCCGGTGAATACTCAACAAGCTGTTCCGTTACGGTCTTTACTATCCTGGCGTTGATTTCAAGCAGATCGTCACGGCTCATACCGGGCTTTCTTGGTACTCCTGCAGTAATCACACAAACATCTGAATCTTTGGTATCCTTGTAATCAACAGTACCTGTCAGTTTGGTATCGAAACCGTGAATCGGTGCAGACTCCCACTGGTCGAGTGCCCTGCCTTTGGATGGATAAAACGTTTTATCATCCTCCTTTCTTTCAATATCGACCATGACAACTTCTTTGGCAAAATCACGTTGAGCTAATGTCAGGGCGACAGTTGAACCAACATTGCCGCCAGCTCCTACAACAGTTACTTTCATATGGTTAGCTGAATTTATTTATTGTTATTACGAATTTTTTTTCTGATATACTTAAAATATGAGCATTTATGCAGATAGCCAATTCAGATTCGTTATCATTTCCTTGCGCTTGAAAGCAGAAAGTATAGGTTAATGTGCTCTTTTTCGGGAATCCATACCCCACATCAGTTTTGTTCTCAGCGTATCGAAATAGTTTTGTCCTTTTAGTTGAACCAGCTGGACATTATGAACAGATCTTTTAATGACAACTTCGAGCTCATCCTGATCAACCTGCATCACCCTGCCGTCGTTGGAAAACAGAATATGTTCAATGCTTTCCTCCACTTTAATAGTCAGTTTTTTATCTGACGGCAATACGAGAGGCCTGGTTGTAAGCGTATGAGGATTAATCGGAGTGAGTAACATTACAGGAGTACCAGGCATCACTATTGGCCCGCCTGAAGAAAGGTTGTAGGCCGTGGATCCGGTTGGAGAAGCAACGATCAGGCCATCAGACCAGTAGCGGTTAATAAACTGGTCATCATAACTGGCAGTGATTGTAACAAGAGACGTTGTATCCTTTTTAGTGAATAAGAATTCATTTAGTGCATAAAATGTTTCGCCCCCATTTATGCTTGCCTCAAGCATAAATCGTTCATCCATTTTATAATCTCCTCTCTTAATGGCATCCAGTGACTCATCAATTTTTTCCTGCTGAATGCTTGCCATAAATCCGAGCTTTCCGCAATTGATCCCCAATACAGGCTTTTTCATTCCTACAGTCAGCTGGGCTGCATGAAGCATGGTTCCATCACCACCAATTGCGATGATCATATCAGCCCTGTTGGCGGCTTCCTGGTTACTTTTAACCACTGTAAAAGCTTTTATTGATGAAATTTCGGGAATTTCAACAAGTTCCTGCTTCCCGTAAATACCCACGTGATTTCTACGACACCATTCCAAAACTGATTTTAAAGGTGGTGCAACAAGATATTTATCCGGATGGGCTATGATTGCAAAATTCATGGATCGTAAATTATATTTTATTTTTCACCGCCTTTCAGGCTCTTCAACCCTTTCGCTGCTTTTTGACTTAATAGATTCGTCTCATAGGATTGAACTCTCCCATTTTTACTGCGGTGCCGCTCAAACGCAATCTCAATCAGTTCCATCAACAATTCATCAAAGTCTAAACCGGACTCCATCCAGAGATAAAAAGAAAATGACCCCGGGATGGTATTTATTTCATTAAAATAAAATTCCCATGTATTTGTATTTACCAGAAAATCGAGCCTGGCAACCCCGGATGCATGTAAAAGGGAGAATATCTTCCGTGAGTTGTTCCTGATCTTTTTCGCAAGTTCATCAGAAATTTTTGCAGGTATCTCCCGGGTCGCTGATGCCATACCTTTGGAATCACCGGATTCACTCATGTATTTGTCAGCAAATGAAAGAAGTTCCTCTTTGCCGAGCGGCCTCTCACATACACTTGCCCTGCAGTCATCCGGTGTTCCAAGTACTGAGCAGTTTATCTCCATTAGTGGTGCGATTGCTTTTTCAACCAGGAGCTGTTCATCATATCTGAATGCAAGCTCAATGGCGGAGACCAGGTCTTCCTGATTGTGAACTATCGTTACACCAATACTGCTGCCAAGATGAACCGGTTTCACTACCACCGGATAGTCCAAATCTGAAACCCTTTTTTTTATTACACTACTGTTTTCAGACCATTCGGTTTCATTAAAATGAACGTCATCGACTACCGGGATTTTACTGTCTCGACAGAGTGATTTGGCTTTCAGCTTGTCCATACCAATAGAAGAAGCAACCACTCCACTCCCTGTATATGGAATGTTATACATTTCACAAACCCCCTGGAAAGAGCCGTTTTCGCCATCTCCGCCATGAAATGCAGTAAGGATTATGTCAATTGGATGAGCCGGTTTTTTTTTAAAAAATCCAGAATTATTCTGTTTAAGAACAGCTCTTCCGAATTCGTCCTGGTCAATTGAGCAAGGCACACTTTTGCTGGTTACCATCTCCAGGTTTTCGAAATTCTCCAATTCAAGCAGGTAATCTCCCGTATACCACTTACCGGATTTTGAAATATAGAGGGGCAGGGTTTGATATGGTGAACTTTTTAATGCTGAAAACGATTGCATCGCTGTGAGAACTGAAACTTCATGTTCAGGTGAAACACCGCCGAATGCAATAATGACTGTTTTTTTATTCATTTTTTCTTATTTAAAAGGCGTTTCATGATACGAAGAACAGGAGTTAATTTGTAGGCAATTTTAACCGGTTTTGAAATGATGATATGAGCTGTTAATAAGATTATTCTAAGGCTGAATTTGAATTATCTTATAAAAAGATCCGGGTTTCTTTCTGATCTTTCATATTTATATTTTAGATTAACAGGATTAAATAGTAGTTATCTACAGTTAAAAATGTCTCAAAAAAACATACTTGTTGTTGAAGATGAAGAAATGACGGCCCGCCTGATTGTATATCGGCTCAAGGCACTTGGTCACAATGTAGTACATAAGAAGGACGGGATTGATGGATATGAGTATATTCTCAGTAATAAACCTGAAGTACTTGTTCTGGATGTTATGCTGCCCGGTATGTCAGGTTTTGAAATTCTTGAAAACCTGAATCAATCTGAAGAAATCGATCTTTCCCAGTTAAAAGTTATCATGCTCTCCACAAAAAACAGGACTGAAGATATTTCCAGGGGATTTAATTTGGGAGCTATGGAATACGTGCCGAAACCTTTTAAAATGGATGAATTTTTATTGCGGCTTAACCGAGTAATCAACCAATAAACCTGAATCAGTTTGATAGACCTCTTTAACCGTTACGGGGAGCAGTTCATGCAGTTAATGTTGGTGGCCCTGCTGATATTAACTGTTTTGGTACTCATCATTGCATTTGTCAGGCGATGGCAACTTCGAAATGAAGAATTATACCGAAAAAACAAAAGTGAAGAGATCAGCAGAGACGTAATTCGTTATGTCAGTGGTGAAATCGAGATCAATGATGTTGAAAAGATTTTGAAAAGACAAAATGACTATATCATTTTGCTTGAACAGGTCAGATTACTCGATAAATCATTGGAGGGAAAAGAGAACGAACGGCTTCAGGGGTTGATGAATCTCGATAAAATCCGTAAACACTTTGAGAAGCGATTTGACTCCGGAGACCCTATACTTCAGGCTAAAGCCTGCCTTTATTTTGCGAAAAAAGCCGAAATTCCAGTTCCATACATTGCAAGGCTGGTTGACCTGTCAGCAAACAAGAATCCACTACTATCATATGCTGCCACAAGTGCGTTGATGGCCCATGGTGGCATGAAACATAAATCAATTGCCATCAAGAATGTACTTAAGAATCAACGAGTGTCGGAAATGGCAGTGAGTGATTTATTGGTTCAGCTGACTAAATATGGTAATGAACACCGTGATGAAGAAGCTTTTCTTTTCATGAGCCTGATCGATGACAAAGAATTAGAACCAAACCGTACTGCGATTATCATCCGAATACTACATGAACTGGAATACCACTCCACCGTCGACTTCCTGCTGAACTATTATGATAAACTGGACCTGAATAAAACTGAACCTGAAATTCTAAAAGCAATTCTTGATGCTTTATCCAAATTCGGTCGTGAAGAAATCATTGATGATATTCATCAGAAATTCACCA
>SLKH01000348.1 GCA_007134665.1 Balneolaceae bacterium | reverse complement strand
GGTTTAATTTTTCTGATCGGGGTTTGTTAATCTATGCAAACCAGACATCTCTTTGAGTTCCACAAATCTATAGGGCATGATCCTGCCTCCAAAATGTTCTGTGTAAACCTGGGTGAAGACAGCACCCAACAGAATGGTTTGTATGTTGTAATACACCCAGATTACAAATACTACCAGTGTACCGGCTGCCCGGTAAGTGGCTTGAATACCGGTTGCAGATAAGTATAATCCGATCAGATATTTTCCAAGAAGAAATAAAAGAGTTGTCACGATTGCCCCGATGACTACATCCTTCCAGCGTGCATGGACATCGGGGAGTATTTTAAATATTAGGGTGAAAAAAATTACTGCAAAACCTACTGTGGTAATCTGGCTTAACAGTTGGTAAAAGTCGAGAGGTATCCCGGGCAGGATTTCTGTAAAAAGTGTTGATATCAAGCCAATAATTGCTTCGGTTAACAGTGAAATCAGTAAAAGAAGGCTGAAAACAATAATCATTCCGAAGGAGAGCAGACGGTTGAGCAAAAATCTCCAGACTGAATTTATTTTTACTTCATTTACATTCCAGATTTTATTTAATGTAAGCTTCAACTGGTTGATCACTGTTGTTGCTCCAAAAATGATAATTCCGGTTGCGAAGATTGATGTCCAGATATTTGTTGCATTTTGAGACCGCTCAGAAGCAAAATCAGTAAGTGCATTTGTCATTTCCACTCCTATCAGGTCCGTGAGGGTGTCCCTGAACTGGTCTGTAATCATTTCATCCGAAAAAAAGAGGCCGGAAACTGAAACGATTAATATGAAAAGCGGTGCAACTGAAAAAATTGTATAGAATGCAATTGCAGCTCCCTGCGTCATAATGTCATCATCAATCGATTTACGAAAAGTTGCACTGGTGAGGTTTTTGATATCCTGAAAAATACGATTCATAAAAACTGACTATGTATATAGCTTGTCAATTGGAATCCAGGTTTTTTGGAAGTTCCTTGTCGGGTGCAAGGTGAGTAACACCTGCTGAAACAGCAAATTTCATAGCGTCAGCCGGGCTGACATTCAGAGGTTTTACTTTTTCCGGGTGTACTAAGAATAAGTTCCCGGAAAAATTATACGAGTGTGGACAGTATACCGTAATCCGGTTTTTAATTCCGATACGATCAAGATTCTCTTCCGTTACAAATCCAATTCTGTCTACACCTTCAAAAAAGGTAACCAAAACGGGTTTGTTAAATTTTTTCTGATCCCCGACAAACGCCTCTGTCAGATCTTTTAATGCACTATATATGATTTTAATAAAGGGTGTCCTGCCCATCAATCGTTCCAGGCTCCTGAAAAAAGGTTGAGTTACAACCCTGGAAACAAGAAATCCCAGTAAAATGATAATAAGAATGGCAGAAATTAAACCAAGGCCGGGGATATGGACCGGAAGCCAGTCAAACAGGAGATCATTAAACAGTGAATTAGCCCAGTTGACAAGAATGATTATGATGTAAATTGTAGCAAATACGGGGAATACAAACAGCAGACCTCGCAGGAAATAATTAATTATGATGCGCATGGGTATCAATTTGTTTTGGGATGGATTTAAAATACGTAACTCTGATAAGAGATAAATTACTATAACTTTTGGATATTGAGTTCAGAGAATCCAGCCAGGCCTGGTTCAATCCTTCGTTCTGTAGGTGAGGTTGATCGCTTTTTTTCCTATCTTGAAAACTTATCAAAATTTATGGATTGAACACGCAGAAAAGGAATGAACGGTAAAAGATCAGACCAGATCAGACAGGATTTTTTCGATTTTTTTCAGGAAAAAGGACATTTGATTGTTGAAAGTGCACCGGTTGTACCGAGAGAAGACCCAACATTACTTTTTACCAATGCAGGAATGAACCAGTTCAAGCCGATTTTTTTGGGAGAACAGGAAGGACTGGAAAGTGATGGGAAAATCTGGAGAAGAGCAGCCGATACGCAACGGTGCATCAGGGTAAGCGGTAAACATAACGATCTCGAGGAAGTCGGGCACGATACCTACCATCACACTCTTTTTGAAATGCTTGGAAACTGGTCGTTCGGGGATTATTTCAAAAAAGAAGCAATCGGCTGGGCATGGGAATTACTTGTGGATAAGTGGGGACTCGAGCCAGACCGGCTCTATGCAACGGTTTTTGAAGGCAGTGTTGACAACGGGCTGCCGGTTGATGATGAATCGATTCAATTATGGAAAAGAGACACAGGGATTAAACACTCTCATATACTGAAATTTGGTAAAAAAGATAACTTTTGGGAGATGGGTGAGACCGGCCCGTGTGGCCCTTGTTCAGAGGTTCATATCGATCTGAGGCCGGATGAGGAACGCAGGAAAAAAGATGGAAGTGAACTCGTGAATATGGACGATCCGCGGGTCATGGAAATCTGGAATCTCGTATTCATCCAGTTCAACCGAAAGAGTAATGGTGAGTTGCTTAAGCTGCCTGCACAACACGTGGATACCGGAATGGGATTTGAACGGATCTGTGCGGTAATCCAGGGGAAGTCCTCAAATTATGATACCGATATCTTTGAACCCCTGCTGAATGAAATATCAAGGCTTGCCGGGAAAAAATATGGTGAGGATGAAGAATCCGATATCGCAATGCGTGTAATTGCTGATCATATTCGGGCAGTCAGTTTTGCCATCGCAGACGGGGCTTCACCTTCCAATGAGGGCAGAGGTTACGTGGTCCGCCGTATTCTGAGAAGGGCAATTCGTTACGGATGGGATAAACTTGGATTTAAAGAGACTTTTTTCCATAAATTGACACCGGTTCTTGCCAGTCAATTTAAAGAAATCTTTCCGGAACTCCATGAGCAGGAAGCTTATGTGGTAAATGTAATCCGATCAGAAGAAAAGAGCTTTTTGAAAACTCTTGGACAGGGTATTCAGTTATTTGAAGAGATGATAGATGGAAAGAAGGTTTTGGCCGGAGCTGATGCTTTTAAGCTTCACGATACTTATGGTTTCCCGATAGACCTGACTGAACTGATGGCCCGTGAAAAAGGGATTAGAGTGGATTCAGAATCTTTTGAAGAACTGATGGAACAGCAGAAAGAGAGGGGGAGGGCTTCAGGTAAGTTTTCTGCAGCAGATTCAGATTCGATGGAGTGGACAATTGTATCCGACAGAGATGACTTTGAATTTGTTGGTTACGACATGCTTGAAACTGAAACGGACATTATTGCAACGGCAAGAGATGGTGACAAGAATATTGTATTATTGAACCGAACTCCGTTTTATGCTGAAAGCGGTGGGCAGGTTGCTGATACCGGTTACCTTGAAAGTAACGACGAAGTATTACGGGTATTTGACGTACAAAAAAGAAATGAGGGATATCTTCATTTCACTGACAAACTCCCAGCCGATCCCAAAAGCAGTTGGTTTGCCCATATCGATATGGAACGCCGGTTTGAGATCGAAAAACACCATTCGGCGACCCACCTGATGCATGCCGCCCTTCGATTAATACTTGGTGATCACGTTGTTCAGAAAGGGTCGCTGGTTGCTGATGACAGGTTGCGTTTTGATTTTTCCCATTTCGAAGCAGTTGAGGAAGGCACGCTGAATGAAATTGAAGCCCTTGTGAATGAAAAAATCAGGGAGAATATTCACCTGCAGGAAGAACGGGAAGTTCCGCTTGAAGAAGCCCGCCGGCGCGGAGCGATGATGCTGTTTGGTGAAAAATATGGAGAGAAAGTACGTATTATTACATTCGATGAAGAATTTTCAGTTGAACTATGTGGTGGTACTCATGTAGGGGCTACCGGTGAAATAGGCTATTTCCGGTTTCTGAATGAAACTTCAGTGGCGGCTGGAATAAGAAGGGTGGAAGCAGCAGTTGGGAAAACATCAGATCAGTTGATTCGGGATGATAAAATCCTGGTTAACAAGATCAAACAACTCCTGGAAAATCACGATAACCCGATAAACGAAATTGAAAAACTGCTCGACCGGAAGAAAAAACTTGAGAAAGAACTTGACAGGATGCAGCAAAAACAGGCATCCGGCACGCTTGATGATCTGTTAAAAAGCCCGGATAAAATTAATGGAATCTCCTTTATATCAGGTGAAATTACAGGAGCTGATATGAATACACTTAAACAAATGGGATATGATGCCATCGATAAGTGTAAGGAGATGACAGTGGTTATTCTTGGCTCGGCCGATCATGAAAAGGGTAAAGTATTTCTGATGGCTGCAATTACACCCGATCTTGTTAAACAAGGATTAAAAGCCGGCTCGCTTGTTGGACAGCTTGGGAAGATGGTTGGTGGAGGAGGTGGAGGTCAGCCGAACCTTGCTACAGCAGGTGGAAGTATGCCGGATAAGCTAAAATCAACTTTGGATAAATCTAAAGAGTTGATTATTAATAATTTAAAATGATACTTCAGTCTTGAAATGTAATCTTTTGAAATTTTGGGTATCTTTCGAGACTGTTTTCCAAATGACATTTAAACGAAGTACAATTGAATCTTATGGCAAAGAAGCAAGAAGAGGCTGTATTCACACCAATTGGCCTTAATAAAAGTAATAACGGTAAACTGGATAAAGCAGTTGAACTGCCTGATCCCACAGATACATCCTACAAAGATCTCGGGTTAACAAAACAGGATCTGGTGGGTATGTTTGAATCGATGTATTTGCAGCGACGATTCGAAGAACGTGCCATGCAAATGTATCAAAAAGGAAAGTTTGGCGGGTTTTTACATTTATACATAGGTCAGGAAGCGATTTCAACAGGATCCGTTTGGGCATTTAACGATGACGATGACATTATAACTGCCTATCGCGATCACGGGTGGGGGCTCGTCCGTGGTGTTACGCCTGAGGCTGGGATGGCTGAATTGTATGGAAAGACTGATGGTTGCTCAAAAGGAAAGGGCGGTTCAATGCACTTTGCAAATGTTAAAGAACATTTTTGGGGAGGGTATGGGATTGTTGGCGGCCATATACCGCTTGGTGCCGGTATTGCTTTTGCTAATAAATACAAAGAAAGTGGACGATTAGCTGCCTGTTATATTGGTGATGGTGCTGTACACCAGGGAGTATTGCACGAAACAATGAACATGTGCCAGCTATGGAAACTGCCTTGCATTTTTGTTGTTGAAAATAACGGGTATGCGATGGGTACTTCAGCAAGAAGGCATAGCGTGGGTGAAATTGTGGACCGGGCTGATGCATATGGAATGAAGAAAGCAGTAATAAATGGAATGGATGTCTTTACAGTGTATGAAAAAATGAAAAAGATTGCCGAAGAAGTCAGAAAAGACAGTCTTCCGTGGTTTGTAGAGATACGTACATACAGGTATCGCGGACATTCCATGTCAGACCCTCAAAAATACCGTTCAAAAGAAGAGCTCGAAGAGTATCAAAAAATAGATCCGGTTGAACGGATGAAGACGTTTATACTTGAAAACAAGATCACTTCTAAAAAGAAAATAGGTGAAATTGAAGAAGCGATTGAAAACAGGGTACTTGAAGCGATTGAGTTTGCTGAAAATGCTGATGCACCTGAGCCCGAAGCACTTTTTGAAGATATGTTTGTTGAAGAAAATCCCATATTTCATAAATAAGCTGGTAACTGATCCCCATCGGGGAAGTGTCCAAATTCATTTATGATGTACTGATTTGTACGGAAAATAAAAATCAATCGAACAAATTTTTAGTAAGAAAGAACTGAAAAAATAATAATCATTAAACATGGCTGTACTACAATTCAGGGAAGCAATTCGTGATGCGATCGATGAAGAGATGGCACTGGATGAAAATGTATTCGTAATGGGCGAGGAAGTTGCCGAATATAACGGCGCCTATAAAGCAACAGAAGGGCTACTTGACAAATATGGATTTAAACGAATGATCGATACACCAATCTCCGAACTTGGCTTTGCCGGAATTGGTGTAGGGGCTGCAATGAATGGACTGCGCCCGGTCATAGAATTTATGACCTTTAATTTTGCCGTACTGGCGGCTGACCAGATTATTAACCACGCTTCAAAAGTTCGGTATATGCTGGGCGGCCAGGTTCAGGTTCCGGTTGTGTTTCGCGGCCCGAATGGTTCGGCTGGTCAGCTTGGTGCTACTCATTCCGTTGCCTACGATTCGATGTATGCTCATTTTCCGGGACTTAAAGTCATACAGCCCTCTGAGCCCGATGACGCAAAAGGATTACTGAAGTCGGCAATTCGCGATAACAATCCCGTAATTTTTATGGAGTCCGAGCAAATGTATGGACTGAAAGGAGAGGTGTCGGAAGAAGAGGATTACCTGATTCCGATCGGTAAGGCAAAAGTGAAACGGGAGGGAGATGATGTTACCATCGTTACACACGGGAAAATGTACCACGTGTCAAAGAAAGCGGCAGCAGAACTGGAAAAAGATGGAGTTGAAGTGGAACTGATCGATCTTCGAACGATCAAGCCGCTGGATTTGGATACGATTATTGAATCCGTCAAAAAAACCAATCGTTGTGTTGTGGTTGATGAAGCCCATCCATTCGGTGGGGTAGCAGCAGAAGTCGGTTACCTGATTCAGCGTGAGGCGTTTGATTATTTGGATGCCCCTGTTGCAAGAGTTACACTACCCGATGTGAATGCACCATTTGCAAAAAATCTCTTTGATATCTGGCTGCCGGATGCAAAAGATGTAATTGATGCCGTAAATACGGTTACTTACAGGAAATAATAAGATCAATTAAACTAACGATAATAAACTGAACTTATGGCTGAAAAAATTGAAATGCCCAAATTGAGCGACACCATGGAAGAAGGTGTAATCGCCAAATGGAATGTCAAAGAGGGCGATAAAGTGGAATCAGGTGATATCATTGCTGAAGTGGAAACGGATAAAGCGACCATGGAGGTTGAGGTTTTTGATTCAGGTACAATTCTGAAGTTATTGGTTGAGGAAGGCCAGAGTATTCCGCTTGGTGGGTTGATGGCAATTATTGGTGAAGAGGGAGAAGATATCAGTGATTTACTTGATTCTGCAGGCTCAGCTCCTGAGAATGGTGAAGAAGAGCCTGAGAAAAAGGAGGATGGGAAAGCTAAGAAACCGGAGACGAAACAATCCGGGAAAGAAGCTGGTACAGTTCAGGAAAATGGCGAGCCTGCTCAGGCAGCAGTTGAGAGTGAAGATGGCAGAATTAAAGCTTCACCGCTTGCACGAAAAATGGCTGAAGACCGTGGAATCAGTTTAAAAGATGTGGATGGCAGCGGGCCCGAAGGGCGCATCATCAAGAAAGATATCGAGAATTTCAAAGCACCGTCAAAATCACTTGATATTTCGTTTGAACCAGGAGAAGCGAAAGAAGTTCGCGTGTCACAAATGCGAAAGACAATAGCACGGCGATTGTCAGAAAGCAAATTCAACTACCCGCATTTTTATGAAACGATTGATATAGATATGAAGCCGGCCGTAGAGGCCCGTGCTAAACTGAATGAAATCAGTGATGTGAAAATAAGCTTTAATGATATCGTCGTAAAAGCGTGCGCACATGCGCTTCGGAAGCACCCGGATGTAAACAGCTCCTGGATGGAAGATAAAATTGTCATGCATGGAGATGTGAATATTGCAGTTGCTGTAGCCGTTGAAGAAGGCTTGATGACCCCTGTTATCCGTTATGCTGACAAGAAGAACCTCAAAGCTATTTCATCGGAAACAAGGGAGCTTGCAGAAAAGGCACGTGACAAAAAACTCCAGCCCGATGAGATGGAGGGGAGTACCTTTACCATCAGCAATCTTGGTATGTTTGGGATTGAGGAATTTACAGCAATTATCAACCCGCCCAATGCATGTATTTTGGCTGTGGGTACAATTCGTGATGTACCCGTTGTTGAAAATGGTGAGGTTGTCCCCGGAAAACGGATGAAAGTAACCCTTTCAAGTGACCACAGAATCGTTGATGGTGCCAAAGCAGCAGCATATCTGAATACATTACGGCAAATGCTTGAAAACCCCCTTGGTATGCTTTTATAGCCGCTATCAGCTATAAAATTCACATTTTAGGTAAAAAAGCGTATACATTTATTGACAGCCCCGGTAAAATTACCGGGGCTTTTTTAGTGCCCAATATTTCTAACGTTTGTAAAAACGAACACTCTGATACATAGCCATGCATTCAGGATAGGCGGTTTAACGTATTTTGATTTACAGCCTTTTTTATATTAGAAATTTCTAATAGTTTAGTGAGTGAAATGACTGACGCATTTTTGTAACAACAGACGGTTAATACAAAAAGTAATCGCCATAAAAGCCTCTTCCTGATAAGAAGAGGCTTTTTTTTTGTGCGCCCGGGCGCACAAAAAAAAAGCCCCGGTGCTTAACCGGAGCTTTCTTAACCTGATGCATCCCCTTTGATGTTTACTCCATTTAATTTCTAATTCATCTCTTCGTACACTGAAAGGGGTATATACTGTTTACCGTATTCAATTACTTGGGCAGCGGCTTGCTGGGCATATAATTGAGCTGCACAACTGTATTTGAATTTCGGGGTTCCCTGGATCAAAATATCGATGTTATCCTCCCAGGTATCGGAGGCGCCAATAAATACGGAACCGTTGATAGTCGGTGTTCCGCTTGCCTCGAGATTAAAAGCATTTTCAAAGATTACCAATCCTGTAAACTCAAATGTTCCGCGTACAGAGAGTTGACCATCTTCACCTTCAATGACTTCGTCTTCTCCCTCAACCAGAATTTCAGCTCCTCTCCGAACCACCAGGATACCATATCCTTCTGTGTTACCGGAAATTGTCGTTTGATTCTCAACAAAGTAAACACCAGGATTGTCAGCAGTTCCAAGCCCCCCATTATAGTTTCCTGAAGGCAGATACTGAGTTCCTGGAGCATGTTCAAGCATGCTGATTAATTTATTTGCTTCATCAAATGATCCATCTTCATCTACACCAATTTCTGGGTCACCATAGATAACACTCTCATATTCATCTACTTTTTCATAACTGTCCTCGTCAGTTACCATGACACCTGGTACGGGTTCACAACCCTCTTCGGTTGAATTACCGTCAATTTCAGTAGCTTCACCGTTGACATGAAAATCAAACAGGTTCGTTTTAATTGATATGGCTGCAT